>JAUXNU010000126.1 GCA_030682655.1 Actinomycetota bacterium
GCACAGCGTGTCCAATATCTTGCCCTTCTCCTTCTTCATCGCCCGCCGGTACTCCTCGGCGAGCTTCCGTGTCACCGCATGCTTCTCCGCCATCGTCAAAGGCACCTTGCTTGCGCCTCCTCGTCGTCGATCGGCCTGACGGCTGCGACGCTACACTTTTCGACGACATCTTTACGTGAGGCAACGAATCGGTTTGGACGACATTTCTGGTGAGGCAACTCGGCGGGTAGACACCGGCGGCGCACCCCTTGTATACTCCGGTAGCCAATCGCATAGAGAAGAAGCGGGACCCCGATCCCTCCGGGGTCGAGACAGGTCCCCACCTTGCGGCGCCGGATTCGGCAGCTGTCTGGTCGAGAAGAGCGCGAGGACACGAGTCCTCGGCGCTTATCGTCCCGTCGGCTACGCTGCGGGACGTTTTGTTTGTCGGGAGCGGTCGGACGCAAAGAGGCCGCAACGTATGGAGGTGAACTGCCCATTAGCGCAGTCGAACCGAGGGTGAACGAGCGGATCCGTGTGCCTCGCGTGAGGCTCATCGGCGTGGACGGCTCTCAACTTGGGCTATTTGCCACGGCCGATGCACTTAGGATCGCAGACGATCAGAACCTCGATCTGGTCGAGGTAGCGCCGAACTCGGACCCGCCTGTCTGTCGCATCATGGACTTTGGCAAGTACAAGTACGAACAGGCGATGAAGGCCAAGCAGGCGCGCAAGCATCAGACCACGATCCAGATCAAAGAGATCAAGTTCCGCCCCAAGATCGACAAGCATGACTACGAAACCAAGAAGCGCCATGTCGTGCGCTTCCTTGAAGCAGGCGCGAAGGTGAAGGTCACCATCATGTTCCGCGGTCGCGAGATGGTGCATGCCGAGCGCGGGCTAGCCATTCTGGAACGGCTTGCAGGAGAGCTCGAGCATCTTGCCATCATCGAGAGCCCGCCCAAGCTCGAGGGGCGCAACATGTTCACGCTGATGGCTCCGATCAAGAAGGACCCGAAGGAACTCGAGAAGTCCGAGTCCCCCGAGGGCGACGAGGTTGAAGACGCTGGCGTGGTTGCAGTCGCGGACGACGCAGTCGAGAAGGAGTGACGCACATGCCGAAGATGAGGACGCACAAGGGAACCGCGAAGCGCTTCAAGCTCACCGGTACCGGCAAGATCAAGCGGGCGAACGCTTTCAAGAGCCACATCCTTGAGAAGAAGAGCCCCAAGCGCAAGCGTGCATTCCGCGCTGATTCGCTCGTGCACACGAGCGACGTGAAGGTCATAAAGAAGAACCTCGGCATCGGCTAGTGCCGGCGCTTACATAACCCCGGAGGAGTGATCACCAATGCCTAGAGTCAAACGCGCCGTCGCAGCCAAGAAGAAGCGCCGCACCATGCTCACGAAGGCGAAGGGCTACTACGGAAACAAGAGCCGTTCGTACCGTGCCGCCAAGGAGCAGGTGCAGCACTCGCTGCAGTATGCCTATCGCGATCGCCGCAACAAGAAGCGCGAGATTCGCCGCCTTTGGATCGCCCGAATCAACGCCGGCGCCCGCATCAACGGGATGTCCTACTCGGCGTTCATGCACGGTCTCAAGGAGGCCGGTGTGACGCTGGACCGCAAGATCCTGTCGGACATGGCTATCAACGATTCCGCCGCCTTCGCCAAGCTCGTCGAGATGGCCAAGGAGAAGGTCTCCGTGTAGGCTTCACCGACGACAACCGTAGCTTCCGAGGGCCCCGCCGATGCGGGGCCCTCGGACTTTCGGGTTGCTCGCACGTGAACGAGCCGCCGAAAGAGGCGAATTGCGCGGCCTGCGATAGGGATGAGGAAGACATCGTTTCGCTCTCGGTTGGGGTCTTCGTGCAGCGTGGGTGACGGGCTGGCGCGCCACCACCCGCAAGGACACTGGCCGGCGACTCCTCCGCTGGCACCGAGAGAGGGGAACGATATGAAACGTACGACGATAGCGGCCGCATTCGCGGTGTGTGCTCTCTGCCTGGTGGCAGCGGGCGCTTACTTCTCTGGTCAAGCGCAGGTGCCGGAGAACATGATCAGGGCGGGCAGCGTGGACGTCTCGACCGAACCGACCTCTGCTGCCCTGAGTATTGAGGGGCTTGCACCAGGTGGCACCGTGGAGAAGACGCTGACCGTGCGCAACAGCGGGTCCATCGCCGAGACCATCGTGGTCACCGGCGCGAAGAAGCTCGGCATCACGGACTTCTACGAGGCACTTGTGTGCACTGTCACTCACGAAGGCTCGGTGATCTACGCAGGCCCCATGTCGGGATTGCGGACCGCGCCGGTGGCGATACAGCCGGGGGCGCGAGCGAACCTGCGCGTGTCGGTGGGATTGCCCGCAACGGCCGGCAACGACCTCGAGGGCGACTACGTCAAGATGACGCTGTATGTCGACGCAGAACAGCTCCGCTGAGAGCGAAGGGAGCCGCTGGCGGTACGCGCCGGGTCTGGTGCTTCTCGCCATGGGGATCGTTCTGTCGCAGTGGGGGTGTCTGGCCGTGTGCACGGGCGCGTCGATGGAGCCTGCGCTTTCGCGAGGGGATCTGTGCGTGGTTGCTCGTTCGCGAGAGGCGACCGTCGGCGACATGGTTCTGTTCCGAAGCGGCACATCCAGGCGCCCAGTCCTACACCGGGTGATAGCAGTCGGCAAAGACGGGTTCCTGCACACGCAGGGCGATGCGAACAAGACCCCCGACCGCAGCGGCGTATCGCCGACGGAGGTGAGCGGGACTGTGATCGCCGTGTTCAGGCTCGGTCACCGGCTCGGCTTTTGATTCACCGGAGCACAGTGCTAAACTGCTGAACCAATCTCACATACGGCGATGACGGAGAGGCGTTTGCGCCTAGCGTCGCCGCTCAGGGAGGAGCCTCGTTGACTGCAAAGGCTCCCGGAGACGGCGCAGACGGTTCACTCTATCAGCCGCGACCTGAACGCTTCGACCGCTCCATCGCGGCGAGCTGGTAGGGAAGCCGGAGCCCCCGATATCGGGCCAGCGCGAAAGAGGGTTCGTGCAGCGAAACCGCCCGAAAGGGCGAACGCGAATGAGTGGGTCCGCTCGCGCGGGCCAACCAAGGTGGTACCGCGGGAGCCGGCTCCCGTCCTTGGAGGAATCCGGGACGGGGTCGGCTCCGTTCTGTGTACGGGTACAGACAAGCGACGGGAGTTGGTCGGTACATGAGCGTCATCCAGGACCTCGAAGCCCTGCGCAAACGTGCGCTCGTCGAGATAGCCGCTGCAGGGGACCTTGCAGTTCTCGACGAAGTGCGTGTTGCGTATCTGGGCAAGAAGGGGTCGCTCACCGCAGTGCTTCGTGGTCTGGGCCAGCTTTCCGCCGAGGAACGTCCTGCGGTCGGCAAGACCTCCAATGAAGTGCGCATCTCGCTCGAGGCCGCGCTCGAAGAGCGCAAACTCGCACTCGGTTCAGCGGCTCTTGAGGCGAAGGTGGCAGCGGACGCCGTCGACGTCACACTCCCCGGTCGCGCCCGGCTCCCGGGTCGCGAGCACCTCATCGAGCAGATCCGGCGCGAGGTCGAGGACATCTTCCTCGGCCTCGGATATCGCATCGTCGAGGGGCCGCAGGTCGAGCTTGACTACTACAACTTCACGGCGCTGAACCATCCGCCCGCGCATCCGGCGCGCGCCGCGACCGACACGTTCTACGTGCGCGACCTCGAGTCTGGCGCAGTGACCGCGACCGGCGAGTCGGACGTGCTGCTCCGGACTCATACGAGCCCGGTACAGGTACACGTCATGGAGAACGAGAAGCCTCCGATCTACGTTCTGGCACCCGGCAAGGTCTACCGGCGCGATATCGCCGACCCAAGCCATCTCCCGCAGTTCACGCAGATCGAGGGGCTCGTTGTCGACGAGGGCATCACGTTTGCCGACCTCAAGGGCACACTCGACTACTTCTGCAAAGAGATGTTCGGCACCGACCGCCGGACACGCTTCCGTCCGCACTTCTTCCCGTTCACGGAGCCCAGCGCCGAGGTCGATGTCTCATGCGGCATCTGCGCCGGCGCGGGGTGCCGGTTCTGCAAGGGCACCGGCTGGCTCGAGATTCTCGGGTGCGGCATGGTCGACCCCAATGTCTATGGCTACGTCGACATCGACCCGGAGCGCTACACGGGATTCGCCTTCGGCATGGGAGTCGAGCGCATCGCCGCACTCAAGTACGATCTACCTGACCTTCGGATGCTCGTCGAGGGTGACATGCGCTTCCTGCGCCAGTTCTGACATGCCGACCTGCCAAGGACAGCCCCGCGGCCATGCCGCGACGTGAAGCGAAAGGACCAGCGAAAAATGCGAGTCTCGCTGAAGTGGCTCAAGGAACTCGTCGATGTGGACCTGCCGGTTGCAGACCTCGTTGACCGTCTCGACATGACCGGCACGGCCGTTGAGGGTGTCGAGACAATCGGCGCCGCGCTCGAAGGTGTGGTCGTCGGTCAGATCCTGGTCAAGGAGAAACACCCGGAGGCTGACACGCTGTGGGTCACGACGGTGGATGTCGCCGCGGACGAGCCGCTGACGATCGTGTGCGGCGCGCAGAACTTCGAGGCTGGCGACAAGGTGCCGGTGGCACTCGTCGGCTCGACGTTGCCGAACGGGATGACGATCAAGAAAGCCAAGCTGCGCGGGATCACGAGTCATGGCATGAACTGCTCGGCTGCGGAGCTCGAGATCGGCTCCGACCAGTCCGGACTGCTCATCTTGGCACCTGACGCTCCGGTGGGTGTGCCGTATGCCGAGTACCGGGGTATGTCGGACACCGTGGTCGAACTCGAGGTCACGCCAAATCGCCCCGACTGCCTCTCTATGGCGGGTGTTGCGCGTGAAGTCGCGGCGATCACCGACAGGACCTACCGTCATCCCGGCGGGACGCCTGATGAGACCGGCGAGCCGGTCGCGGAGTCAGTGCGTGTCGAGATCGATGACCCAGAGCTGTGTCCGCGCTACACCGCGCGTCTGATTCGCAACGTCAAGATCGGTCCATCGCCTGACTGGCTCGCCGAGCGCGTGTCTGCTGCAGGTGCCCGACCCATCAGCAACGTGGTCGACATCACCAACTACGTTATGTTCGAGCTTGGTCAGCCGCTGCATGCGTTTGACGCGTCCACGCTCGGGGAGACCGACGGGCAAGCGCACATCGTCGTGAGACGCGCCCGGGCGGGGGAGACGCTTACCACGCTCGACGGTCAGGAACGAAAGCTCTCCGAGGACATGCTACTCATCTGCGACCCAGGTGGCCCAGTGGCGCTCGCTGGCGTAATGGGAGGCGAGAGCACCGAGGTCGGCAAGGAGACGGTGGACATCCTGCTCGAGGCGGCCTGCTTCGACACAGTGTCCGTGAGCCGCACGAGCCGGTCTCTCGGGCTCATCTCGGAGGCATCTTCGCGCTTCGAGCGCGGCGTGGACCCAAATGGCTGTGCAGCCGCTGCCGACCGGGCCGCGCAGCTCATGGCGGACCTTTGCGGCGGCGAGGTCGCTCCGGGAATCGTCGATGCGTACCCGCGCCCTGCCGAGCCATGGACCGTGAAGCTGCGCGTATCTCGGGCGAACGCGATCCTAGGCACAGCTCTTCCTGCCGAGGAGATGGTAGGCATCCTCACGTCCATGGGGCTCGCTGTCGAGGGCGGCCCCGACGTGCTCGACGTGACCGTGCCGACGTTTCGTCCCGATCTTGAGCGCGAGATCGACCTCGTCGAGGAGGTTCTGCGCGTGTGGGGCATGGAGTGCGTTGAGCCTACGTTGCCCGGGGGACGCGAGCGGACGGGTCGCCTCACGGAGGCGCAACGCTGGCGCGAGCGAATAGGGACCACGATGCGAGGCGCCGGCCTGAACGAGACGATGACGTACGCGTTCGTCGATCCGACCGACATCACACGCATGTCCGACGAGCTACCCGAGGGTGAGATGCTCGTCGAGCTTCTCAACCCCATGTCCGAGGAGCAGACGGTTCTGCGCCGTTCGCTCGCGCCGGGGCTGCTGCGGTCCGTTTCGTACAACCAGCGCCGCGATGTTGCCGATGTGCACCTCTACGAGATCGGCGCCACCTTCGTCACCTCCGGTGGTCGCAAACTGCCAAAGGAGTGGCCGATGCTCGCGGGCGTGCTCACGGGCCGGTGGTACGAGCCCTCGTGGCACGACCCCAAGGCCTCCGAGAAGGGTCCCGACTCATCGCTGCACGGCCCGACGATGCAGTTCTTCGACGGCAAGGGAGTCATCGAGGCGCTCATGGTCGATCTCGGTGTCTGCGGTTGGTCTGCTCGCGCCGCCGATATCGCCTGGCTTCAGCCTGGGCGAAGCGCCGAGGTACTCTTGGGCGGCGAGGTTGTGGGCTGGCTCGGGGAGGTGCACCCAAGCGTGCTCGCAGCGTTCGAGGCCGATGGGCCGGTCGTCGCGTTCGAGCTCTCGCTGGATGCGCTCATTCACGCTGCCGTGACGGTCAAGGCGTACGAGGATATCCCGCGCTTCCCGGCTGTCGAGTTCGATGTCGCCCTGGTGGTCGACGAGGGTGTCACGGCCGAGCGGGTCGAGCAGGCGATCGTGTCTGCCGGAGGGAAGCTCCTTGATGGCGTCCGCCTCTTCGATGTCTACCGTGGCCCGGGGGTTCCCGAGGGCAAGAGGAGTCTCGCCTTCGCACTCAGCTACCGCGCTCCGGACAGAACGCTTACCGATGACGAGGTGCGCCCGCAGCACGAGCGGCTGCTCCGGAAGGTGAGGGGGGCGGTCGGAGCCGAGATGAGGGGATAGGCGCTGCGGTCCGGCTGCGGTCCGGCGAGAACAACGACGCTACTCTCTGGTGCCACTACGGTTCAGGAGACACCTCTGCAAACTCCAGTAGACCTGCTTGGCGGCCTGCTCACCGGCGTCTGGTGAGCCGACGGCGGATGACTGTTGGTATAGAATCGGTTCAACACCGTCTGCCTGGGGAGGATGCATCGTGTGAGGCTTGTGTCAGACCCGATTGGTAGTCTGATTCGAACACACAACCCTTCTGGAAACGCCTCATGAGCCCATCTCCCCAACTCCCACGTCCTGGCATGTTCGCGACGGTCCGCAATCGCCGCGGGGTGATTTCCGCCGTCGAACCGTTCGATGGCGACAACGGCCGCCTCCATCTCGTCCATCTTGACTACAAGGACGACCAGCTTCCCGTCGAGGAGCAGCTCATCTGGGAGCTCGAACAGCCGCACGCACGCCTGCATGAGCCGAACGCGCTGCCCGACCCCGGTCGCTCCGACGCCATGCCTGCCGAGGATTTCGATGCGCTCCTGCGCTCCGCGCGCTGGACTTCCGCGATGCCGTTTCTCGACCCGGACGGCTCGGGTCCGCTAGACCGGCTCCCGTTCCGAAGCCCCTTCCACGGCGCGGTCGAGGTCGACGATTATCAGCTCGTGCCGTTGCTCAAGGCCCTCCGGATGCCTCGGGTCAACCTGCTCATCGCCGATGACGTCGGTATCGGCAAGACGGTCGAAGCGGGCCTCATCCTCTCGGAGCTCCTCATCCGCCGCCGCATCCAGCGGGTGCTCATCCTCACGCCGGCTTCACTGCGCCTGCAGTGGCGCGACGAGATGTGGGACAAGTTCTCGCTGCCGTTCGACCTGGTCGATCGCGGTGAGACGCAAGCCCTCAGACGTCGCCTGGGCATGGATGCCAACCCGTGGCGCGCGTTCCCGCGCGTCATAGCCTCGTACCACTACCTGCGTCAGCCCGATGTGCTCGAGCAGTTAGACTCCGCGTGCCGGATGCCCGATGGCTCGCCGCACCTGCCGTGGGACCTGCTCATCGTGGATGAGTGCCACAACCTCATGCCCTCGCCATTCGGGGAGGACAGCGACCTCACCAAGATGCTTCGGTCCATCGCGCCGCACTTCGAGCACCGGCTGTTCCTGTCCGCCACGCCGCACAACGGCCACACCCGCAGCTTCACCGGGCTGCTCGAACTGCTCGACCCGGTGCGATTCAGCGCCACCGACGAGCTCAAGCCCGCGGAGCGCTCCCGCGTGCAGCAGATCGTCATTCGCCGCCTCAAGCGCGAGATCAACGCTCGGACCAGCCCGCCGAAGTTCTGCACTCGCCTCGATCCGGCAGCGCTCGTGCTCGCGCCATCCGCCGAGGAGACGGCTCTGACCGAGGCGTTCGGTGAGTTCCGCACAGCCATGCGCTCGTGGATCGCCGCAGGAGACCGCAAGCGGCGGCGGGCGGGCAGCTTCGCTGTCGAGATACTCGGCAAGAGGCTGCTCTCATGCCCGGTGGCGTTCGCGGAGTCCTGGCGGCGGTGCAAAGAGGGGCTCGCCGAGGCGGACGAGGCCTCGGAGGCCGAGGTCGACTCGGTGCGTAGGAGCGTCGAGGGGGAGACCGGTGACGATCGCGAGGCGCAGTCGCGCGAGTCGGTGGCCGCGGGGGTTGTGGGCGCATGGCTCAAGAAGGCCGCGCCTCACATCACTTTGCAGATCGAGACGATCGACACGGCGCTCGCTCGGCTCGGGCTTGCCGACGCGTCCGCTGGGTCGTGTGCCGACTTGGACCCGATGGCCGACGCGCGCCTCGACGCACTGCTGGCCACCATCGACCGTTCGCTGCGCGTCGACGGCGCGTGGCGCGACGATGAAAGGCTCGTGGTGTTCACCGAGTACAAGACCACGCTCGACTACCTCGCGCGACGCCTGCGTGAGCGCTACGAGCCCGATCGCATCCTCACTCTCTTCGGCGGGATGGACGAGTTCGAGCGCGATGCTGTCAAGCGCGCGTTCAACGATCCGTCGGAGCCCGTGCGCCTCCTGCTCGGCACCGATGCGGCGGCCGAGGGTCTCAACCTCCAGCGCACCGCGCGCCACCTGCTCCACTTCGATCTGCCGTGGAACCCGAGCAGGATCGAGCAGCGCAACGGCCGTCTCGACCGCCACGGGCAAGCGCGTGACGTGCAGATCCTCTACTTCGCGAGCGACACCGACGAGGACCTGAAGTTCCTCGCGCACATCATGCGCAAGGCCAACGACATCCGCGAGGACCTAGGCTCCGCCAACGAGCTCTTCGACGAGGCGGCGCACCGCCGACTCGTCGATGGCGAGAGCGCGACGGCGGTGGCGGACGACCTCGACAAGCGCCTCATGCTCACCCGAGGTCGCGCGCAGGTGGACGCCGACGACACGGTGGAGACCGGCACCGAGGACACGGCCGCCGCCGAGCAGCTGTCCGCGCTCGCATGCGAGCTCGACCTCGATCCCGACGCGATGCGCGCCACGCTCGAAGCCGCGCTCGCGATCCGCGCGGGGCGCCCTCAGCTCGAGGCGTCGAGCGAGCCGGGGACCTGGCGTCTCACCCACCCCGACCTGCCCGGTTGGGTCGAGGTCGTCGACGAGAGTCTGCGGACGGACGCCGGCCGCGGCGGCCGGGGCGCGCTGAGGCGGCTCGCCTTCGACAGAGAGCCATTCATCGAGCGTGTGGGCGAACGCACGGTCTTCAACCCGCGCCCTGATGTGGCGATGATGCACCTCTCACATCCGATGCTCGATCGCGCGTTCTCGGCTCTCTCGCGCCGCCGCTTTCCCGGCACCGGCGAGGAGGTCTCGCGCTGGACGGCGCGCGTAGGCGACGTGCCCGACGGCGCTGACGCTCTCGTGCTGCTGTCGGTCGAGGAGATCGGCGTCAACGAGCTGCGCGAGACGTTCCACCATTGGGTGCGCACCATCGTGTTCCCGGTGCGCGGGGGCGCTCTCGGCGAGCCCCTGCCGCACGCCGCCGCCCTGAAGCTCCGCTGCGCCGAGTTCGACGCGGACTCCGGGCTCGTCGAGTGCGCGACCGACGTCTTCGACGACACGTCGGCCGACCTCAGGGCGTATCTCACCCGCCACGCCGAGGCGCTGACCGCCACGCTGCGCGACGAACTCGCTACCGTCGGCGAGCAGGCGAAAGCCGATGAGGACAAGCGATACGCGAGCCGTGCGGGCGAGGTCTCCTCGCTCATCGCGGAGAACACGCTCTCCAAGCTCGAGCGCGAGATCGCCAAGCTCGAGGCGCAGCGCGCCCAGGGCGCGCTCTTCGACGAGGAGGCGCGCTTGGAGGACCTCGCGCGCTCCATCGAGGAGAAGAGCGCCGAGATCGAGCGCCGCCGCCGCCACTACGAAGAGGTCCGCGAGCAGCTCGAACGCGAGCGCGAGCGCATCACCAAGCACCTGCTGCCCAAGCGGCACGCGATGGCAGGCGCGGCCCAGGTCTTCCCGGTATGCGTCGAGATCCGCCTCGCGGCCGTGGATGGTGCGCGGTGAGCGCGCGTGCCGGGGTCGTCGCACCCCCCAGCATCCCCGGCTGGGAGGCACTGCGTCACGGTGGCCTTCTTCTCGACCCGCCACGGCTGCGCCGGATCGCCGACCACGTCCCGGCCCCGCTTGACGCCTACACGGAGCGCGAGCTGCGCAAGCGCCGCGCGTTGCTCCTCGACTCCTCCGCCGACGCATCCGAGTTTGCCGCGTTCGTGCTCGAGCGCGTCTGCGGCTTCGACGCACACGTCGGCGGCTCGTGGCTGCGCGGCTCGGCCGTCGGCTCCGAGCACGGTCGTCGCGCGATCACCGGAGAGGTGATCAAGCCGCGCCACTTGTGGCTGGGTCCGCAAGGCGCGGTGCTCCCGGTCTTCCTCGACGCCGAGAAGCGCATCGGCCTCGGTCGCGGTCGTCGCGCCACGGGCCATGTGTTGCAGTGGCTGCGTGCGAGCGGCAACCGCTTGGCGCTGCTCACGAACGGCCGTCAGTGGCGCCTCGTCTTCGCGGGCCTCGACTTCGACGCGTACTGCGAGGCCGACGCCGAGCTCTTCTTCGCCGAGGGCGCGATCGCCCCGCAACTCGATGCGCTGCGCACGCTCATCCAGCCCGTGCTCTGGACGCCGTCCGAGCCGGGTCTCGCCGCTCCGCTCGAGCAGGCGATCCTCGACGCACGCAAGGGCCAAGCGGAGCTGTCCGCCGTTCTCGGCGAGCGGGTGCGCGAGGCTGTCGAGGTGCTCGTGGACGCTCACGGTGCCGTGCTCACCGAGCATGGCACCGACATCGCGCCCGCCGCCATCTACCGCGCCGCGGTGCGCATGATCATGCGCATGGTCGTGGTGCTCTTCGCCGAGTCACGCGACCTGCTCCCGCGCGAGAACGCGCTCTACCACGCGAGCTACGGCCTCTCGGGTCTGATCGAGGCGCTCGAGAAGGTCGCTCATCGCTCCGGCGGCCGTCTGACGCGCAGCCACGCCGCGTGGCCGCGCGTGCTCGCGCTCTCCAGCCTCGTGTTCGAGGGCTCGTCGCACCCGGCGCTGCTCGTGCCGTCCTACGGCGGCGAGCTCTTCGCGCCCGGCGACGCGGAGGGTGCGGACGGCGTCTCGCGCGCGCTGTCGCTGTTCGAGCGCGGCTGCTACGAGCGGGAATGCGTCTCGGACCGTGACGTGCACCGTATCCTCGAGCTCATCACGCGCACGAAGGTCAGGATCCGCCAAGGCCGCGGGAGCACGTGGGTGCCCGCACCGGTCGACTTCTCAGACCTGTCGAGCGAGTACATCGGCATCCTGTACGAGGGCCTGCTCGACTTCGAGCTCAAGACCGCGCCCGCACAGGACCCGGTGATCTTCCTCGCGGTGGGCAAGGCCCCGGCGCTCTCACTCTCTCGCCTCGAGGCGATGGACGACCGCGCGATCGCTGCGCTGCTGGAAAGCATGAAGGAGTCCGCCGAGGAGGGCGGGAGCGAGGACGAGTCCGCCAAGGAGGACGCCGCCGAAGAGCCCGTTGAGGATGACGACGAGGACGTCACCCCCGACGCCCCCGATGACATCGAGCCCGCCGAGGAGTCCCTCGACGCGCTTGCTGCCGAGGATGCCGTCGCCTACGCCGCCGACACTCGCCATACCACCCGCACTCGCGCGGAGGAGTGGGCGCGCCGCGCTGTCGAGGCCGGCAAGCTCGTGCGCGAGCTGCGCGGGGCGATGACGCCCGAGAGGCGTCTCGCCCATGAGGAGGCCGTCTCGCGGAAGGCCCGCCAGCTTGTCAGCCGCGTGGTGCTCCCCGGCGAGTGGTACCTCGTGCGCTGGGGCGGCACGCGCAAGGGCTCGGGCACCTTCTACACGCGTCCCGGGCTTGCCGTGCCGACCGTGCAGCGCACCCTGCGTCCGCTCGCCTACGATCCGCCCACGCACGCGGGCGGCACGCCTAACACCGACGCGCCGCCAGCTGCATGGAAACCCAAGCCACCCGAGGAGATCCTCGCACTCAAGGTCTGCGATCCGGCGTGCGGCTCCGGGACGTTCCCGGTCGCCGCGCTGCGGTTCCTGACCGAGGCGCTCTATGAGTCGCTGCTCTTCCACGACCGCATCTCCGATGACCCAGGCTGCGAGCGCGCGGTGGTGCGGCTCATCGAGCCGCCGCAGCCGCCCGGCGACACGCCCGAGGAGCGCTTGGGCCAGGAGCTCGTGCCGTGCCGTGCCGAGGAGCCCGAGTTCGAGCCGCGCCTGAAAGCCCTGCTCCGCCGTCACGTGGTGGAGCGCTGCATCTACGGCGTGGACCTCGACCCGCTCGCCGTGGAGCTCGCCCGCCTCTCGCTGTGGATCGAGACGATGGACCGCTCGCTGCCGTTCTCCTTCCTCGACCACAAGATCAAGTGCGGCAACGCGCTCGTGGGCGCATGGTTCGACACCTTCCGCCACTTCCCGGCGATGGCGTTCAAGAACCGCGAGGGCGGCGACAAGGGACACGGCAACGGCGTGCACTTCGAGAAGGACGCCCGCACGAAGGCCATCAAGGAGTTCGCGCATGGGCCGCTCAAGTCCGACCTCGCGCGGTTCCTCTCAGGACCGTCGCTCTTCGACCCGCGTGACCTCGCGCGCGACGCCGCCGGCGTGCACGACGAGGCGCTCGCCACTCTCGCGCGCCTTCACGAGCTGCCCGTGCACGACACCGCCGAGCGGGCCCGCATCTACCGCGAGGAGCTCGTGGGCTCGCCCGCGTACCGCCAGCTCAGGGACGCGATGGACCTGTGGTGCGCGTGCTGGTTCTGGCCCGCCGACGAGCTCGACCGCGCGCCGCTGCCAACCACACTCGCTTCGCCCGCCGAGGAGACCCGCCAGGTCGCCGCCCGTCTCGCCGCGCGGCTGCGGTTCTTCCACTGGGAGCTCGAGTTCCCTGACGTGTTCCTGGAGGCGGCCTCGGGTTTCGACGCGATCCTGGGCAACCCGCCGTGGGACATCGCCAAGCCCAACTCCAAGGAGTTCTTCAGCAACATCGACCCACTCTACCGCGGCTACGGCAAGCAGGAGGCGCTGCGCCACCAGACCGGGTACTTCGCCGACGAGACGGACGAGCGCGCGTGGCTCGACTACAACGCGGACTTCCGCGCGCAGTCCAACTTCATGAAGTACGCGGCCGGTGCCTTCGGCGATCCGTCCGAGGGCGAAGCGAGCGGCGATCGCTTCTCAATCTCACGCGGACGCGAGAACGACAGCCTGCACGCGCGCTGGCGCGACATGCGAGCGAAGAGCGGCGGATACGCGGACGCGGCGCACCCCTTCCGCCACCAGGGCTCGGCGGACATCAACCTCTACAAGCTCTTCCTGGAGGCGGCCCACGCATTGCTGCGGCGCGGAGGGCGGCTCGGCTTCATAGTGCCCTCGGGACTCTATTCCGACCACGGCACCGGCGGTCTGCGCGAGCTCTTCCTCGATGGGTGCAGCTGGGAGTGGCTCTTCGGCTTCGAGAACAAGGACGGAATCTTCGACATCCACCGCTCCTTCAAGTTCAACCCCGTCATCATCGAGAAGGGCGGGCGCACCGAGGCCATCCGCACGGCGTTCATGCGCCGCTCGCTCGAGGACTGGGAGCGCGCGGAGGAGATCGCCGTTCCGTACACGCGCGAGCAGGTCGAGCGCTTCAGCCCCAAGAGCCGCGCGATTCTCGAGATCCAGTCCGCGCGCGACCTCGAGATTCTTGAAAAGATCTACGCGAACTCGGTGTTCCTCCGCGACGACGGTCCCGACGGGTGGGGTGTGAAGTACGCGAGAGAGTTCGACATGACGAACGATTCGAAGCTCTTCCCGCCGCGCCCGGTATGGGAGGCGAAGGGCTATCGGCCCGACGAGTACAGCCGCTGGCTGCTGGGCAACTGGCGGCCGATCGAGGAGCTCTGGCCCGAGTTCGGCGTCGACCCCGCGCGCGTGGTGCCGGCCGAGGTCGTGCTCGAGGAGTGGCTGTTCGACACGAGCGCCGGCCCCGAGCGCCGCGAGGCCGAGGCGCGCGTCGTGCACGGGCACCTGCTCAAGCCGGGCGACGTCGCGCGTACGGAGTGGCGACTGCGCTGCGCTCAACCGCCGTACGATGCGCTGCCGGTGTCGCGCGCGGAGGTCCCGGCGGGCGTAGTGCTCTCGCGCGAGGCGGACGCGTGGGTGCGGGAGGACGAGATCCAGGACGTGGCGCTGCCGCTGTATCAGGGCGTGATGATGAACCTTCTCAACCCATACGCCGCACGCCACGTGTCGGGTTCAGGTGCGAACGCGGTTTGGGACAAGGGGGCCAACCCTGCTGGCGCAATCCAGCCCCAGTTTCTCGTCGACGCTTCAGCAGCACGAGCGTCGGGCAAGTGGAATCCGCGCGCGCGCCTCGCGTACCGAAGAATCGCGAGGACAACGGATGTTCGCACCGTGATTGCATCTGCACAGACCGGGCTCCCGGCGGGCGACAGCCTCTTCTTCTACGTCCCCGATCACGAGGATCCGGTGAGAGCCCTGCTCCTCTCTGCAGCGATGAGCTCGTTCTGGTACGACCACCAGGTTCGCATGCGCCTTGGCGGAACGAACCTCAGCGACTTCATCATGGCGGAGACGGCTCTGCCGGAGCCCAGGGCGACCGGATTGCTGCTTGGGACTACCGCAGGACTGACACTGAATTCGACTCGCGATTCGGTGGCGTGGTCCACCATCGGCACGCGGGACCTACCGCATCGTGGGCATTGGCGCATCCAACCCTCGGCGAGGCTCGCTGCTCGCGCCGCTCTGGATGCTGTCGCAGCGGTGCTGTTCGGTCTCGACTCGTCCTCGGCAAGCTCGATCCTCGAGGACTGCGATCTGCCTGGTGAAGCCGTTTCCTCTCGAGCCAACGCTCTTCGCGCAACTGGTTTCTGGCGCGTCGACAAGGACAAGGACCCCGAGCTCCGCCACACGGTGCTCACGCTCGTTGCCTTCCACGACCTCGAGGAGAAGATCCGCGCGTGCGGCGGTGACCGCGACGTCGGCATCGAGGCATTCCTCGGCCAGAACGAGGGCGAGGGCTGGATGCTACCGGAGACGCTTCGGCTCGCCGACTACGGCCTCGGCCACGATGAGCGTGCGAAGCACCCGCAGCCGGTCGCGAGCCGGCTCGGCCCGCGGTTCTACGATTGGCAGCTCGCGCAGAGCGCGGAGGAGTCGTGGCGCGAGTGCCACCTGCATGCGCGCAACCTGCTCGGCGAGCAGGGCTACCGCGAGCTGCTCGACG
Source organism: Actinomycetota bacterium (assembly GCA_030682655.1). NCBI lineage: Bacteria > Bacillati > Actinomycetota > Actinomycetota bacterium. The sequence continues at coordinate 15,501 of JAUXNU010000126.1, forward strand.
AGATTGCCGGGTGCGAGCGCGGAGAGGGGCCCTCACGGGCGGAGGAGCCGCAGGCGACGCTGCTGGATGATGCGTCGCAGGGGAGGTTGTGGTGAGCGCATTCAGCGGTGTCCTTGACAGCGTACACATGCGATGAGTACGATACGCGCCATGAGTGATGCATTCGACGCATGTCTTCGGCAACGACGCACGGACCTCAACCTGACACAGGCCGAGGTTGCCCGTCGAGCTGGCGTCAGTCAGCAATCCGTGGCTCGCTGGGAGAAGGGTTCGCTGCCGAGCGAGGGTGCCGTGTTGAAACTCGCGGCTGCCATCGGCGGTTCACCTGACGAGTGGCTATCACGAGCGGGATTCGAAGTCCGGGAGAGCACGATGCGAAGCGTCCCAGCTCGGCCGCTCGTTGGGCGGCTGCCCCTCGATCAGCTGACCCCTGATGATTTCGAGCGCCTTACTCACTCGCTGGCCGCAGCGCTCTACGGTGTGTCAGCGGAGGTGCATCGGGTGGGTGGTCCGGGTCACACCCAGCAAGGGGCCGACGTGATAGTGGAGACCTCGCGGGACGGCCGCGTTGTCTTCCAATGCAAGCGTGTCAGCGGCACTGCCACCTTCGGTCCCCTGAAGGTTGAGCAGGCTGCAAGAGCGGCAGACGGGCTCCGGGCCGATCGGCGCGTTCTTGTTCTCTCCCGAGTGGCGTCTCCTCATGCCCGCGAACGAGCACGGGAACTCGGGTGGGATATCTGGGATCACGCCGACATCGTTCGGCTGCTTCAGCAGGACCTTCCCTCGGAGGCGTCGCGTCGGGTTGTGCGCACCTTCTTCCCCGGCTACGCTGAGCATTTCCTCGGTCTGGGGAGCCCCGCCCCTTGGCTGACGTGCGACGAGTACTTCGCCGGGCTTCTCGAGACAGGCGACTTCTTCTCTCATGGGTGGCAACTCGTGGGCAGACAGGACGAAATGACTGCGCTCAGAGAATGGGCATCGTCAGGGGAGTCACAGTTCGGCCTCTTGGTCGGTGCCGCCGGCATCGGGAAGACCCGGCTGGTGCTTGAGTTGGTGCGACAGGTCGCACGCTCCCGTGCGGTCTACTTGGTGGAGCCGAACGTCGATGTGCGCCCGGATGACTTCGACACCCTCGATGGCGGGCCGACGGTCGTCATCGTGGACGACGCCCACGAACGCCAAGACATCGACGTGCTCGTGCGAGGGGCGCTGAGGCGCGGCGCAGGGTCCGAGACGAGGGTGCTGTTCGTCACCCGCCCGTACGGCAAGACGGGACTCGAGCGTTCGTTGGCCGCCATCGCCCCGGGGCGTGAGCGGCCCACGGTGGAGCTCGCGCCGCTTGCGCGCTCGGACGCACGCCAGCTGGCGGCCGCTGTTCTTGGCGCAGCCGAGCATTCGCCGCTGGTGGAGCGGGTGGTGGCGGTCACGGGAGACTGCACGCTCCTCACGGTTGCCGCCGCCCATCTACTCAAGACCGAGCGCATTGACCCGTCCTTGATGGCGAATGAAGACTCCTTTCGGTCGCTTGTACTTGATGCCTGGTATGACGAGTACACGCGCGCGATTGACGGGCTTCCGGGAGCCCTCGAAGTACGCGATGTGCTCCGCGTGTTGTCTGCTGTACAGCCGCTCGATTTGACCGACACGGAGGCGATCGATGCCTGCAGTACCGTCTTGGGCAGGGATAGCCGTGATGAACTGATGCAGATCCTTGATCGGCTGGTCCGGGCAGGAATCGTCTCGAAGCGCTCCACCCGGCTTCGGATTCAACCCGACATGCTCGCGGATCACATACTTGCGGACGCATGCTACAGCACCGCGCTTGCTCGGCCCACGGGCTATGCCGACCGGATCTGGGAGCGCGTGGCACCCGGACTCAAGCGGAACCTTCTGGTCAACTTGGCGCGCATCGACTGGCGGCTTTCGGTCGGCGGGGTCACTGGCGACACCCTGCTCGGGCTGGCGTGGGCTACGCTTGAGCGGGAATTCCAGGCAGGTGGAATCCAGGAGAGGCTGGCCCTGCTCTCGCTGCTCAAGGATGCTGCGCATTTCCAGCCCCGTCGGTCACTTGAACTCGCACGTTGGGCGATGGAGAACGAGGTGCCAGGCGAAGAGCCCGGTTTCCTGGGCCACGTGTCAACGTATGCTGACATTCGCGCCGCCATACCTGACGTGCTCCGCGGATGCGCCTACCACGTTGATTGTCTTGATGAAGCGTGTGACCTGCTGTGGGAACTGGCGAAGAACGATCGCCGGCCGACAGGCCCTCATCCTGAACATCCCCTCAGGGTACTCACCGACCTAGCGAGCTACTCGTTGCTCAAGCCCTTCGAGTATTCGAGGCGGGTCATCGAGCGGGCTCTTGGTTGGCTTGAGGCGGACGGTCGCCCTGAAGCGCTGGAGGTTCTTGACGAGGCGCTGAAGTGGGACGCAGAGGACCACGTGGCCGAGGGCTACACGATCCACATGCGGTCGTACTCCGTCCCCCTCGTGATTGGCAAAGAGGTTGTGCTGGGGCTGCGCCATCGCGTCTACGAAGGGGTGTTGGCGGCGCTTGGCGCGCCGGATCCTCCTCTGTCAGTGCGGGCGGCGCACAGTCTGGGGAATGCGTGGCGACGACCGGGTCGCCTGTTCGGGCACGAGCCGAGCGAGCATGAGAGCGCCGTTTGGGCGGCAGAGGCGGCTCACTTATTGGCGCTCCTCCGCGAGCATGCTGAACTCGCGAAACTCGATGCCTCGGTCCGGGCTGAGCTGCTGGAGGCCGTGGAGCGGCTCGCTGACAGCCAAGAAGGACAGGTCGTTACGGAGGCCCAGCGAGTCGAAGCGCTCCTGGATGAGGATCTCGATCTGGAACTCGCCGAGGCGCTCATGCACGGGCCGTGGCGACGCCGGTTCCGGCGGAGAAGCGAGAGCGCGACATCCGAGGACGAGCAAGAGCGGCTGCGAGACGTTGCCCAGCGTCTGCTTGCCAGGGAGAAGGGCCCGGAGTCCACTGTCCGTGTCGTCGAAGAGCGCTTGAACGTCGCTGCAGGTTCGGCCGGTCAGATCTCCCTCGTCCCCGGGCCGCTGATCGCAGCGTTGGTCGGGCAGGAGCCGGCTGTGGCTCCGAGCATTGTTGCGCGAGTGCTGGAGAAGTCCGACTCGGCTCTTCTCGGGGTGGCGGGCTACGCCCTGTCGATCCTTCGACGCGATGACCCAAGCAGAGCTCTCGAGTTGGCTCGCGCTCTGATCGCTACCAACCATGTCGATGCTAGGCGTCAGGTTGCGTACGCATACGGATGGGGCCTCGCATCTGCCCCGGGTGTCAACAGTCATGAGATTCAACTCATGCGGGAGCTTGCTGCGGATGACGACGTCTTTGTGGCGCGCAATGTCGCCGGGGGCCTTCGCCAGCTCGCCGCAAGTGAACCTGCGCTGGCTGTCGAGATTCTGCTCGACATGCGGATCGGGCGATCATCGGATCTCGCTGACGATGCCTTGGTCTTGTTCTCCAAGGGTGAGCCGCTGTCGATCGAGCTTCTCGACGAGGACGCGCTCGATCGCATTTTCGAAGAGCTCAAGCAGTGCACAAGCATCGACGAATACTGGGTCGAGCGGTTCCTCGGACAGCTCTGCGCGCGAGCGCTCGAACGAGTCATCGACCTGCTCAAGCGCCGCGTGGAGCTGGCTGAGGTTCACGATTTCGGTTATGACGACTACAGGCCCCTGCCTTTCGGCTGGGAGGACAAGACGCCCCTGTCGTCCAAAGGGCACGCTTCGCGACGGAAGCTTCTCGAGGAGCTCCGTGAGTGGGCGGCGGCTGACGTGCCCGGCTGGCGCAGGCACTTCGACGGGCCGCGGCTGTTCGCAGCAGTGGTCGGCGACTTCGATGATGAAGCACTCGGCGTCTTGGAGGCGGGACTGAGCGGTCCGCTTCCCGAGGCGAAGAGGGTCGCGCATCTGCTGTCCGAGATTCCTAGGTCGATCATCTGGCAGGACGTGCCGTGGGTGAGCCGGATTCTCGAGAACGCGCTGCGGCGCAACGCTGATCTGTACAAGGGGGTTGCATCCGCGCTGCACTCCGCGATCACCTCGGGCGTTCGCTCAGGAACGCCTGGCCAGCCCTATCCTCAGGACCTTGAACAGCGCGACCGCGCGCGCAAGATCGCCGACAAGCTGCCGTTAGGTTCGGCGGCGGAGCGCTTCTATCGTGGGCTGCAGCGCTCCGCGGAGGCGGACATCAAGCGCAAGGGCGAAGACGACGAGGAGTGGAGTTAGCCCGTGCTGTGGCACGCATACGTGGATGAGACCGGTGATCGCGGGTGGACGCGTCGTGCGCCGGAAACCCCTATCGGCACCCGCGCCGGATCCTCCGAACACTTCTCCATGGGCGCGATCATCGTCCCCGACGGCTACCAGACGGCCGTCTTGGATCGGTGGGACGAAGTAGCCCTTGAAATCGGCCGCAACCCGGGTGATGTCATCCATTGGATCAATATCAGGTCACATGCCCAGCGCCTGTACTTGGCTCAGACCGTCGCCGGCTTCGATCAGGCCTTTGTGGCGGCGGTGGTCTTCAGCAAATGGGACACTCCGAACGTGAATGCCAACGGAGTTCAGCAGCCTGAATATTTGTACAACTGGCTGCTCCGCATGATAGTCGAGCGGCTCTCATGGTTCGCCAGGGACCGGGGCGACACGATCAAGCTGACTTTCGGGCAGGTGAGAGGTCTTGACCCACGGAAGCTCCATGACTATCTCACGCGGCTCCGAGGACTCGACACGACCATCGCGTGGGAGGCTTTGCATCTGCCGCCTCGCATCGACACGCCAGCGAATCGTCGGATGCTTCAGGTGGCCGACACGGTATGCGGAACCTTGAGCTCGGCGTTCGAGTGGGACAATTTCGGGAACGTCGAGACGCGCTACCTGGAGGCGCTACGTCCTCGGCTGTGGATTCGCAACGGGAATCTGAGCAGCTACGGGCTGAAAGTGAATCCATGCCCTCATCCGCGGCATGGTTGGCTGACGGAGTTCTGTGCAAGGCGGTAGAAAAACAGAGGCCCGGGACGTCGTCCGCTTTCGCGGTGTCACTGTCACCAGCGACTGACGTTGTTCCCGAACCTGCTATTAGTATACCCAGATGGGTCTGACATGCAAACGACGCGACGGGCGGACGGGGTCCACGGGGGGCAGTCTTCAATCGTCAGTGATCGCAGATCTCGTGTTCAGTTTGCGGCCGGTGTTGACAGCTCACACCTCCCGGTCGTCAGGGATCTCGCCGGTCCAAAGCACGCGAAGCAGCGATGATGTCTGCTCGGCGCTGAACGCGGCCGGATCGAACTCGCCCCCGTACCATGTCTTCAGCGCCCTGTGCTCCGGGTGCCTGGTATCGGCCATCGCCTCGACGAACTCGGCGAAGCCGGGGATGCCTCCGCAGTCCTCCGGTGGGCAGGCACGCTCTCCGGCGGTGCATCGTGGATAGCTGACGCCGGATTCGGGCTTGGCGAGAGACTCGACCACGATCTCGTGTTGCCAGCCGTCGCCGAAGTCGTACTCGTATTCGAACCGCTCGACACCGACGCCGACCAGGTCGGTCAGCACGATCTCCTCCTCCGGCAAGGTGTCGTCGAGGCCGAACGAGTCATCAGGCACACCGTAGCGGCGTCCATCGATCTCGAACGCGTGCAGGTGGTAGTCGAACCACCCCATCGCGGTGACGAGCAGCTCGTGGAGCCGATCGAGCGTGAGCGACGCCGGTACTTCGAGCCTTCGCCAGACAGGTGGCTCGGTGCCGCGCAGCGTCACCTTGAGCGTGACCACCGGGTCGCCCGAGGACGCTGCCGCAGCGCTCCCCATGCCGAGTTCGAAGCGTATCGCGGCATCGAACAATGGGGTGACTCGCCACAGCGGCGGCCCTTCGCCCTGATCCTCGTGCTCGCGTGCGAGCAGCCCGAAGTCCCAGAGTGGTTCCAGCAGGCGGCGCTGCACCGCGATCCGCAGGTTGCCGGGTCCTCCGGGCCATGGCCGACCCTCGAGCCAGACTGTGTTGCTCACGGCCACGCTCGACGTGATCTCGTCGGCAGTGGCGCCCTTCGCGGCGAGCCGGCGGATCGTCCACAGCGCATGCACGCAGTAGCTCTGCATCGCGCGGTCTTCAGGGCCCACGTCGACGAACGCCCAGTTCAGGCGGCCGAGATAGGTTCGCAGCAGCAGGTCGAACAGCTCACCGGCGCGCTCCGGGGCGAGCAGGCGCTTGCCGAGCCGGGTCGCGTGAAATGCGCCCTTGCGGCGGTTCACGAGTCCCGCGACCTCCATGAGGTGGCGCAGGATGAACAGGCGCGGCACATCCGTCTCGTCGAGCACACGGTTGTGGCGCCAGACCTGCTCGACGTACCCGGGAGGCCACGACATCTCCTCCGTCATGCGCTTCACGAACGCTCGGGTGAGGTTCTTGAGTTCGGTCGTCACCTTCGCGGGCTGCTCGACGAGCGCGGCTAGCAGCGTCCGCGCGTTGACGAGCGTGCGCGACCCTGCCAAGGGCTCCAGCCCAAGGGCGGTATCGGTGCGGAGGACTCCTTCGGCGTCGAGCGGATCTGCAGCGAAGAAGCGCTGCTCCATTGTGTGGGGAATGGACTGCGACATGTGGTCCTCCCGGGAGGGGACGTGCGGAATCTGGTCGTTAGCATTCTACCTCTGACGGGATAAGCTGCGCGACCGGCTGTTGAGTGCCTGCCGGGTCAGTCAATCTCGAGGAGTGGCCTCGCCTTGTTCAGGGACAGGTACATGGGAATCTGCCGAGGACGCGCGGTTGAGGAGCCTCTGAGCACGGCGAGCTGTCCGAATCCGAGGGTCTCGTAGTAGTCGACTGCCCCAGGGAGGGCATCCACGGCTACGCCCGCGTATCCTACTTGCCCGCGCATCGTCCATGCGACGCGTAGCGCGAAATCCACGAGAGCGCTTCCGACACCGACGCCTTGCACCCGAGCGTCGACGGCCAAGCGCGCGAGTCGTAGAAACGGCAGCGGATAGCGCGGGTACGCCGCAACAGGATCCGTGGGGACAACGTCCCTCTCCAGCGCACCCGCGGCGAGGGTGACGTACCCAGCGATTTCACTGCCTGGGGTCGCGACGTAGGTCACTCCTATGCCCAAGGCATCTTGGTTCTGCCATGCGTGCCGCTGTAGGAATCGGTCGAGCCCGGCATCGCCACAGGCGAAGGAAGCGGTGGCGTCAGAAGCCCTCAGGTGCCTGACCTGCATCGAGCTCACCTCGCAGCAGCGCTCTGAGCGCAGGCGTCGGCTCGTCTGGGTTGAACATCTGCTCGACGACCCAGTCATAGGACTCGTTCGTGAGCACCAAGGTCGAAGGCACCAGGTACTCGGCAGGGATTGTGTCTACCGAGGACAGGTAGCCGTCGAGCGCCTGCTCCAGGATGTAGCCCTTCTTCAGGCCGCTCTCCCGCGCGAACTCGTCGAGCCGTTGCTTCGTCGTGGCCGAGATGTATGCCGAGATCTGGGTCTGGTCATCGCTCACGTGAATCGCCTCCTGTAGAGAAATCTAGCAAGTTATAGACACGGGGGAATGGCCAAGCCGAAGCACTTCTCGCACCGACCACCCCGGCCGTCTTGACCCGGTGCCCAACGAGCTGTGGTGAGCATGCCACTTGTGTAATCGGACGATAGAGGGTATATTACGGAAGTGAAATGGACGTTCAAGCTGATCACAACCGTGAACCGCTGTCAGCCCGCCTGGATGATATGCAGGCGGGCGGTCGCTACTCATTCACGGAGTCGGATCTTCAGCAGACTCCGACCAAGTCCAAGATGGCCACTGACAAAGCTCTCGGGCGGCTCAGAGATCGGGGCCGTATTGTCACTCCTCGGCGAGGCTTCCACGTGATCGTACCCACGGAGTACCGGGTTGTCGGATCACCGCCGCCCTCGTGGTTCATCGACGACTTGATGCGTTTCCTTGGCCAGCCCTACTACGTGGGGTTGCTGTCCGCCGCTACGATTCACGGTGCCTCGCACCAGCAGCCGATGACGTTCCAGGTGGTCACTGACCGTCCCACGCGCCAAGGCGTAGCGGGGGGCGCCCGCATCGACTTCCATATGAGCGGTTCCGTGGCGGAGACTCCCGCAGCCTGGGTGCAGACGGAGACTGGCACCATGCTTGTGTCCACGCCCGAGTCGACCGCTCTCGATCTCGTTCGCTTCTCGGCGTCGAGTGGCGGATGGAGCAACGTCGCCAGTGTCTTGCAGGAACTTGCCGAACGCATCCAACCTGATGCCCTCCGCGCCGTCGCACGGCTGCGCAAGACCCCCGAGATCCAGCGCCTCGGCTATCTTCTGGACCGCGTAGGTCAGCCGCGTCTCGCCGACCCACTGCTGCGAGTGCTCGGCTCTCGGCGATATCGACCCGTGGCGCTGGCGCCCGACGCACCACCGATTGAGAAGGCTGCCGCGAGTCCCTGGCGCGTGATTCCGAACGTGGAAGTGGAGGTCGACCAGTGATTCCACGAGCAGATATCACGGCACGGCAAGCCCAGGCGCGAAGGCCCGGGTGTCAGAGCTCCGTGGCACGCTGCACTCGTGCACGACCGTTTATCGCCCATTTCCCCGGCGAACCGTGGAAGGGTTATAGCTGATGGCACTCAACCCCATCGTCTTCACCGAGAACGTGGTCAAGAGCTTCCTGCGCTACCAACTCACCACGTACGCGTTCGCCGACGAGCGCCTCCGCGTCCAGATGCGCGAATTGCTCTCTCTCGACGCCACCCGACGCTCCCCGCTGCTCAGGGGACCGTACGTGAGCCTGTCTCGGCCGTTCCGCGAGGGCGCGGCGGTGGATGCGCTCATCGCCGAGGGTCTGCTCCATCCGCATATGCGCCAGCGCATCCCGGCGGAGATCACGCATCTGTACGGCCACCAAGAAGAGGCGATCCGCGCGGTCTCCACAGGCAAGACGACGCTGGTCTCTACCGGGACCGGCTCGGGTAAGACCGAGTGCTTCCTGTATCCCATCGTGAGCAAGTGCCTGCAGCTTCGCGACGACCACGTGACGCCCGGTATCAGCGCGGTGATCGTCTACCCCATGAACGCACTGGCCGAAGACCAACTCATGCGGTTGCGCTCGCTGCTCGCCGGTACCGGCATCACTTGCGGCATGTACGTGGGCAAGACCCCCGAGCACGAGAACGAGGTGGTGGGTATCAGGCTGCCCCAAGGTGCCTCGCGTGCGGACTACGAGGCCAAGCTCGCTCAGGTGCGGGAGCGCGGCTCGGGCGAGACGGTCTTCCCGTACGAGGAGGCGTGCTCGCGCGAAGCGATGCGGACTCCCGGCGGGCAGCCGCGCATCCTGCTCACCAACGTCAAGCAGCTCGAGCTGCTGCTCACGCGCCAGAAGGACGTCGAACTGTTCGCCGACGCACGTCTGGACTTCCTCGTGTTCGACGAGGCGCACACGTTCACCGGGGCGCAGGGCGCGGAGACCGCCTGCCTCATCCGGCGCCTGCGCGCGTTCTGTGGGCGCGGGGAGCAGGACACGGTCTGCGTCGCGACTTCGGCCACGATCGTCGATGAGAGCGATCCAGACGCAGCGCGCGTCTTCGCTTCGCGGTTCTTCGGCGTAGCGGCCGCGGCGGTTGCGACGGTGGGTGAGGCGTATGAGCGCGCGGTGTGGGCGAGTGAGCGATTCGTGCCGCCTATGCCTGCGGAGGACGCGGCCGCACTGCTCGACGTGTGTGTCCAGTCGGTCGAGGCGCCGGCTGATGAGATTGCCACCGTGGTTGCGGATGCGTATCGCCGTCTCTCCGGCCGCTCATTGCCGACCGGCGACTGGGCTGATGCGCTCAACACGGAGCTCGCACACAACGAGATCGCCTTCCAGTTGAGCGAACTGCTCGCCCAGCCACGCGCGCTCGACGAACTCCCGGTAGAACTCGAGCCGCTTATCGGCCGCGCAATCACCGAGGCAGAGATTCTCGCGTGGCTCACCCTCGGCGCCGCTGCGCGCCACGAGGGGAGGCCGCTGCTCCGACCGGTGGTTCACGGCTTCGTGCGCGGCGTGAGCGGGGCGGTCGTTTCCTTCCCCCAGGACGACACCCCGGCGCTCTGGCTTGCCGCTGAGGATGAGATCGAAGCGGGGGGCGGCGAGCGATTCGCGCACCTTCCGGTACTGACGTGCACCACCTGCGGGCAGCACTACTTCATCAGTGCGCTGAAGGACTTCGAGTTCACAGGGCGGCGGCCCGACGGCGGAGATGCCAGTGGTGACGGGAGCTTCTGGGAGCCGCTCGAGGAGGCGCAGGGCGGAGTTCGCGTGCCCCTGGTGGACCGCGTGGTCGGCGGTGCTGATGATGAGGACCTCGACGAAGGCGACCGGACCTCGGCGGTCCATCTCTGCAGGTACTGCGGCGCCGCACACCCCGAACCGGTATGGCGCTGTCTGCACTGCGGTATGGCCGGGGAGGCGGTGCGTCTTTTCGCCGTGCGCCAGAACAAGGACAACCCGGGCAAGCTCACGAGTTGTCTGTCATGCGGCGCCACGGGACGGCGACTCGGCGGGCTCTATCGCGAGCCGGCGAAGCCCGTGCGCGCCGTCAATGTCGCCGACGTGCACGTGCTCGCGCAGGACATGGTGCATCACTCGGAACGCCCTCGGCTGCTCGTTTTCTGCGACAACCGGCAGGATGCCGCATTCCAGGCGGGGTGGATGAAGGACCACGCCCGTCGGTTCCGCCTGCGAGCGCTCATGGCTGAGGGGTTGCAGGCCGGGTCGATCTCAGTCGGCGACCTCACCCTGTTCCTCGATGACAAGCTCGAGGAGGACGAGTCGCTCTCTCGCGCCCTGGTCCCCGAGGTCTGGCAGGTCGTTCGCAAGGAGGGCGGCGGCACGCGCCACGAGCAGGAGCGGCGCAAGTTCCTGCGCATCCAGGTTCTGCGCGAGATCACCTTGTCGTCGCGCCAGTCGATCGGACTCGAGCCTTGGGGCCGCCTCAAGGTCGACTATGAGGGACTCGACGCCTCGCTTCCGTGGATCCAGACCAACGCCAATGCGCTCAGCATGCCTGCCGAGGACCTTCGGGACGGCGTCGCCACGGTGCTCGACTACCTCCGCCGCAAGCGCGTGTTCCACGACCCGGAGCATGAGATCTTCGGCCAGTACTGGATGGACGGCGATACCGAGGTTCAGCACGGCTACCTGCCGCAGATCGGCGCGCCGGTCGGCACCAAGCTCAGGCGTGCCCCGGACGAGAAGAAGGAACTCGTCACCCAGTGGTGGAGCGACAGCGGCGACACGACCATGCGTCAGATCGCCAAGAAGTGGGGAGTGGCGGCGGACGACATGGAGCCGTTCCTCCGGGGGTTCTTCGAGACGCTCGCGCAGCGAGGTCTGCTCGTTGGCGTGCGGCTGAAGGGCTCGCGCGGCAATCCGCTTCCGAATGTGACCGAGGTATTCCAGGTCGACGCCGATCGAGTGAGGTTGAGCGGAGGCCACGGCGTGTGGCGATGCAAGAGCTGTCGCCGCCGCTATCCGCACCGCACGCCGAAGATGTTGTGCCCTGCGTGGCGCTGCAACGGCGAACTCGAATGGGTCGCCGAAGACGCGGACAGCTATGACCTGCAGATCCTCGACTCGGGCTACTCGATGTTGCGGCCCGAGGAGCACACGGCGATGGTGCCCTCTGATGAGCGCGAGCGCTTGGAGAACCTATTCAAGGGCCAGTGTGACGCGGTGAATGCTCTGGTGTGCACTCCCACGCTCGAGCTCGGCGTCGACATCGGTCAGCTCGACGCAGTCCTCATGAGGAACGTGCCGCCGCTGCCAGCCAATTACTGGCAGCGAGCGGGTCGCGCTGGTCGGCGCCATCGCATGGCGGTCGATCTGACGTACTGCCGGCCGGTCTCGCACGATCGCGCGTACTTCGCGGATCCCGTGAAGCTTCTGGCTGGCAGGGTGGATCCGCCGGCATTCAACCTGGCCAACGAGGTGATGGTCTCCAAGCACGTGCACGCGACAGTCATCACGCGGCTGCATCAGTACGCGCGGGACACGGCCCGCTCCGAACCGGAGCGGGCAGACATCGCCGAGGTGCTGAAGACCTGCTTGCCCAATCAGGTCTCCACATATCTGTTCGATGGAGGACGCGTACGTTCGGAACCCTTCGACATGGCACCTCTCAGCCGCCTGATTGAGCGCAATGCGGATGACCTCGTCGCGTATGTCGAGAAGGCGTTCCGCCAGGGGTGGCCCGAAGCGGACGCGAAGGTCGTGAGCCCCGAGCGGTTGCATGCCTATGTCCTCGGTATGGGCTCGGAGCTTGAGGCGGTGCTCGTTCGACTGCGCCGGCGGCTCGCATGGGCTATGGAGCAGATCCATCGGCTCAACGCCGTACGCGAGCGAGAAGGTGATCTTGGTCCCGAGGATGACTCGCTGTTCAAGCGATGCGATCGTCTTGTGAAGCGGCTCAAAGGTACGACGCGCCGCAGCCGGCGCGAGGCTGAGGGCTATGACGACGTGAACACCTTCGGCATGCTCGCCGGTGAGGGCTTCCTGCCCGGCTATGGGCTTGAAGTCGGTTCGATTCTCGGCACCGCTGAGATCCCATTCTGGCGTGTCGGCGCGGCCGACTTCGTGCTGCCCCGGCCTCCGAGCGTCGCCCTGCGGGAGTACGTGCCTGGCAACCTGATCTACGCCAATGGGAACCGGTTCGTGGCGAGGCGGTTCCATCGCGACATCGATGAACAGCGCGCGGAGATGCCCACGTTCGAGGTGTCGGTAGAGCGACAGGCGATCAAGCAGACGAATGTCTCTGCGACGTCGTCCTCGTTCGGTTCGAGTTCCCTCCAGGCTATCGCGGTGTGCGACGTCGACCTCGTGCATCAGTCCCACATCTCCGATGACGAGGTGCTCCGGTTCCAGATGGGCGTCGCCGTTCATGGGGTGGAGCGAGATCAGCACAACGGAGGTCAGGCCTACCGCTGGGGCGCACAGGACGTGCAGCACCTGCGTGGTGATCGGTTGCGCCTCGTGAACATCGGGGCCGCAAACGCGATTGCTCGCAAGGAGCCGCTCCTCGGCTACCCGGTTTGCACCGTGTGCGGGCAGAGCGTCTCCCCGCTGTCATCCGAGCGACAGCTGGAGCAGTTCACTGCGGATCATCTGGAGCGATGCGGTCGCCAGGTGACGCCGGTCGGCTTCTATGCTGACGTGACCTCCGACGCCTTGGTGCTGCGGGCGGTGGCGGACCAGACTGTAGCGTACAGCGTCCTTGAGACGCTGAGGATTGCCGCATCCCAGCTGCTGGACATGCACCGCGATGACCTGCAGCTCCTCGTCGTCGGGCATGTTGACCGCGATGAAGTCGACGCTCTGCTCTGGGACCCGATGCCGGGCGGTTCGGGGCTGATCGATCAGATTGTCGGACGTTTTCATGAGGTGCTGGCTGTGGCCCGTGCCGTCGTCGAGAGCTGTCCTGCGGCCTGCGCCTCCTCGTGCATCGACTGTCTGCAGACGTTCCGGAACGGGTACTACCACAAGCACCTCGACCGCACCGTGGCGCTCGAGTGCTTTGAGGCGTGGGGTGATTTGCTCACGGCGGCTCATCCGATTCCGCCCAAGCAGCCCTCGCAGGAGCCGTCAGAGGGCTCGTATCCAGTGAACGCTGCGGAGCAACGCCTGCGTGCGCTGCTGTTGGCGGCGGGCTTTGAAGAGGGTGTGCGCGGCGAGCAGGTCAGGCTCGACCGGACAATCGGTACCACCACTCCGGATGTCATCTGCCGTGCCCCTCATCACGACGACGATGAGGGCATTGCGATCTACCTCGACGGGCTGAGCGCACACATCCACGGGAGTCCGGCCACCGCGGAGAAGGACCGCGAAATCCGCGACTGGCTGCGGGGCCACGGATGGGAAGTCATCGAGATCGCGGCCAACCAACTCGGCGACGCAGACGCGATGACACGCCACTTTCGACGACTGGCCGGGTACTTGGGCGATACGGAACGGCGGGATGCGGTGCGGGCCGATCATAGTTGGTTCGAGGGTGCGGCTCATGGTGCGGTAACCGCCGTTCAGTCGACACTCCGAATCGTGAAGCCCACGCCGGTGCGGCGCTGGGTGAGCGCGGTGCCGTTCGTGCCGCTGGCTGCGGCCGCCGGATCATTCAGCGATGCGCAGCAAGTTGGCGCTGAGGACGAGTGGGAGTGGGTGGAACTCGATGCCGGGCGCTCGCTGCGCCCCGGCATGTTCGTGACTCAGGTGATCGGCAAGTCGATGGAACCGCTGATTCCAGATGGCTCGTACTGCCTCTTCTCGACGCCGGTGATCGGGTCTCGGCAGGGCCGCGTAGTCCTGGCCGAGCTGCGTGATGGTGTTGATCCAGAGAGTGGTGAGCGTTACACGGTGAAGCGGTATGGGAGCGAGAAGGTCGATTCGGGAGGTGGTTGGCGGCATTTACGTGTGACGCTCAAGCCGGAGAATCCTGGATTCGAACCCATCGTGCTCGCAGCCAGCGATGAGTCTGAGGTAGCCGTCGTTGCCGAGTTCATTGCGGTGGTCGCCGAGTCAGTGGCTGGCGAGTAGTGCCAGTCCACGCCACCATCATCGACACTACGCTCGCTGAGGTCTTCGGCTACTCCGAGTTTCGCCCATACCAGGACGAGATCATCAAGCACGTCATCGCGGGTGGCGACGCTTTCGTGCTCATGCCTACGGGCGGGGGCAAGTCGTTGTGCTACCAGGTGCCGGCACTACATCGTGCGGGGACGGCCATTGTTGTCTCTCCGCTGATTTCGCTCATGAAGGACCAGGTCGACACGCTGCGGGCAAATGGTGTGGCGGTGGCGTGCCTCAACTCTTCACTGTCGGCTGAAGACGCCTCGACCACACTCGGCGATCTCCGCACGGGCGCTCTCGATCTTCTCTATGTAGCGCCTGAGCGCCTCATGCTGGGCGGTTTTCTCGATTTGCTCCGCACCGTGCCACTCGCGCTCTTCGCGATTGACGAAGCCCACTGCGTTTCGCAGTGGGGTCACGACTTCCGCCCGGAGTACGTGGCCCTCGGCGAGCTCCGCGCGCACTTTCCCGGCGTACCGCTCATCGCGCTCACTGCCACCGCTGATGACCAGACCCGCGAGGACGTCCGCAAGCGGCTGCACATCGAGAACGCGCCGGTATTCGCAGCCGGCTTCGACCGCCCCAACATCCGCTACACCGTAGCGAACAAGCATCAGGCACCGCAGCAGCTCGCGCGCTTCGTTTCCGAGTTCCCCGACGACTCGGGCATCGTCTACTGCCTGTCGCGCAAGCGCGTCGAGGAGGTTACGGCGCGGCTCCTTGCCTCGGGTACACGCGCGGCTGCGTATCATGCGGGACTACCAGCAACCGAGCGCACTCGTGTGCAGGATGCATTCCTTGCCGACGACATCCGCGTGGTCGTGGCCACCGTCGCCTTCGGCATGGGCATCGACAAGCCCGACGTTCGATTTGTGGTCCACTACGACTTGCCTAAGTCGATCGAAAGCTACTATCAGGAGACTGGCCGTGCCGGTCGCGACGGATTGCCCGCGGAGGCGCTGCTGCTGTTCGGCCTCCAGGATGCGGTGATCGCACGTATGCTCATCGAGAGCGGCACGAACCCAGACCAGGTGCGCATCGAGCTTCACAAGCTGCAAACGATGATCGCCTTCGCCGAGGCCACCACGTGCCGCCGCCGCGTCCTCCTCGGCTACTTCGGTGAGCGCGTGGCCCAGGACTGCGGCAACTGCGACGTGTGCCTTGATCCGCCGGAGCTCTATGACGCGACCATCGACGCGCAGAAGGCGCTTTCAGCCGTGTATCGGACAGGGGAGCGGTTCGGCATCGGACATGTTGTCGATGTGCTGCGCGGACACGCGACGGACAAAACTGTGCAGTGGGGGCATGACGGGCTTGTTGTCTTCGGTGTCGGCGCGAAGCTCTCGCGCGATGAATGGACGAGCGTGATACGGCAGCTCATCCACCACGGCTACCTCATGCAGGACATCGCGGCCTACTCAGCACTCAAGCTCACCCCGGCCGCGCGCTCTGTGTTCCGCGGTGCGGTGGAGCTGCGGCTGGCCCGTCCGCGCGCAAAGTCGCCAAAGCAGTCGAAACAAGACAAGCGCTCGCGTGCGATTGAAGGCCTCGATGTCGACGAGGAGCTCTTCGAGAGACTGCGCGAGCTTCGTCGCACTCTCGCGTTTGAGGCAGGCGTGCCGGCGTATGTGGTCTTCCCAGACCGCACCCTGGCGGACATGGCCGCGCGCAAGCCGGCCACGCCAGGGGAGTTCCTTGAGGTGAATGGTGTCGGCCAGGCCAAGATGGAGCGGTACGGCGAGGTGTTTCTAGCTGCGATTTCCGCCGACGCGTAGAAGTTGCGCTGAGGAAAGACGGGCGGCCGATTCAGACCCGGGCTCCGTATCGCTTGATCAGCTCCTGCCCGGCGATTCTGCCCCGAAACGCATAGAACGCCGACTGAGGGGCCTGTGAGCGAATCAGCATCAGGACTTATGCACTAGCACCGAATACACATTGACCCGTATGCGCTCTTATCGTAGAATCCTCCTACTTGTATTCTTCGAGGGGAAGGGTTCATGACCGACGTTGCGATCATCGGTGCCCCCGGGTATGCCGGAGTGGAGCTCACGAGGCTCGTCCTCGGCCATGCTGGGTTGAACCTGACTTTGGTGACATCGCAGGCCGAAGCCGGGACTCGCGTCGGCGACGTCTACCCTGCTCTGGGTGCGCTTACCGACTTGGCGTATGTTGCTCCCGATGTCGAGCAGATAGTGTCCAGCGCACAGCTCGCGTTCCTAGCAGTTCCGCACACGGCGGCTCTGGGACTTGCGCCCGCGCTGCTGGCGGCCGGACTCACCGTCGTGGACGCTTCCGCTGACTACCGTCTCAAGGACGCCGGACTCTACGAGCGGTGGTACGGCGTCGCGCACACATCGCCAGAGCTGCTCGACGACGCAGTCTACGGGCTGCCCGAGTACGATCGCTCGAAGCTCCCGGGCGCCAAGCTGATCGCCTGCGCGGGCTGCTACCCCACAGCCACGCTGCTTGCCGCGTTTCCCGCGCTCGAAGCGGGGGTGTCCCTTGGCGAGCACATCGTCGTCGACGCCAAGTCCGGGGTCTCGGGCGCGGGCCGGACGCCGAATGCGGTCACGCACTTCCCGACGGTCAACGAGGCCATACAGCCCTACAAGGTCACCGCTCATCGGCATACGCCCGAGATCGAGCAGGGACTTTCCCTGGCTGCGGGTCGCGACGTGTGTATCACCTTCACGCCGCACCTCGTACCGATGACGCGCGGTCTGCTCTCAACTGTCTATCTGCCGCTTGCCAAGGAGCTCACTACCGAGGATGCTGTCGCGCTGTACCGCGAGCGCTTCTCCGGCGAGCCGTTCGTGACCGTTCACGAGTCGGGCCGGATGCCGTCGACCGCCGAGGTGCGGGGCACGAACCGGGCTCACATCGGCCTCGCTGTCGACGAGCACACCGGAACGCTGGTGGCGGTGTGCGCCATCGATAACCTGGTCAAGGGCACCTCGGGCCAGGCAATCCAGTGTGCGAACCTCGCTTTGGGATACGAAGAGACGGCGGGGCTTGCCCATCCGGCCCCGGTCATCTAGAGGGGGACAAGTGTCGTTCGAGCTCACATACACGTATGTCGATGGCGGCATCATCGCACCGCAGGGATTCCTCGCGGCAGGCGTGAGTGCCGGCATCAAGAAGTCCGGAAAGCGCGACGTCTGTCTGCTTGCGGCCAAGGAGAGCGTCCCGGCAGCGGGCGTCTTCACGCTGAGTTCGATGGCTGCCCCTCCAGTTGTCGTGAGCCGGGCTCATCTCGCCAACGGTCACGCGCGCGCCGTCATCACAAACTCCGGCAATGCGAACGCGTGCACCGGCGAGCAGGGTCTCGCCGACGCCGTGTCAATGGCAGCAGCCACGGCCGACGCGCTCGGGTGTAGCCCGGACGAGGTTGTCGTCGCCTCGACCGGGGTCATCGGCGTGCGGCTGCCGATGGAGGCGGTCCTTGGCGGAATCTCCGACGTTGCGGCCGCGCTCGACAGCAAGGGCGGCGACAATGCCGCGCAGGCGATCATGACCACCGACACCTTTCCCAAGCAGATTGCAGTGCAGTTCGAGTGCGACGGCCAGACCTACAGGGTCGGCGGGATGGCCAAAGGCAGCGGCATGATCATGCCGAACATGGCCACCATGCTCGCGTATGTCACGACCGATGCGCCGCTCGACCCCAACGCCTGCGACGCGGCGCTGCGCTCCGCGGTCGATGTGACATTCAACAGGATAACCGTCGACAGCGACACCTCCACCAACGATATGTGCCTGCTCATGGCATCAGGCGCCGGGGGCGGCATGGAGATAGCCACTTCGAGCCCGACCTACCCTCAGGTCGCAGCCGCCATCCATCACGTGTGCAGCGAGCTTGCGCGCATGGTCGTGCGTGACGGTGAAGGTGCGACCAAGTTCATTGAGGTCACCGTACGTGGTGCCGAGACCGATGCCGAGGCACGCGACGCGGCCATGTCCATCGCCAACTCACCTCTCTTCAAGACCGCGATCTTCGGCGGGGACGCGAACTGGGGCCGCGTGGTGATGGCGGTGGGGAAGTCCTCGGCCACGGTCGAGCAGAGCAAGGTGGACGTGACGTTCGCAGGTATCACGACGTGCAAGGATGGCACCGGATTCGACTTCGACGAGGACGCAGCCGCGGAAGCGCTTGCTCGTGACGAGATAGAGGTTGTAGTGGACCTGGGGCTCGGGGAGGGCGCATGCACCGTTTGGACATGCGACCTGTCCTACGAGTACGTCCGCATCAATGGGGACTACCGAACGTAGCGGCCGAGAGCCGCCGACCGGACCTGAACACAACCGCGGCGTGCACGCGCCGCTAGTCGAGCAGGAGCAGACGTGGAACACCCGTTGCAGAAGGCAGAGATACTCACCGAGGCGCTGCCGTATATCAAGCGCACGTGGGGCAAGACCGTGGTCATCAAGTACGGCGGCGCCGCAATGACCGACCCGGCGCTGCGCGAGATGGTTGCAAGCGACATCGTGCTGATGAAGCTTGTGGGCATCAATCCGGTCATCGTGCACGGGGGAGGTCCGGAGATCACGAGCTACATGGAGCGCCTCGGCATGCCCGTCGAGTTCTACGACGGGCTTCGCGTGACCTCGGACGAGGCCATGGAGGTCGTCAAGATGGTTCTCGTTGGCAAGGTGAACAAGGAACTTGTCGCCGAGATCAACTCGCATGGAAGGCTCGCCGTCGGTATCGCGGGCGATGACGCGAACCTGATTCGCGCCACGCAGCGCGACCCCCGCCTCGGGCGTGTCGGCGACATCACCGAGATCGACACGACGGTGGTCAACAATCTGATCGACGACGGCTTCATCCCGGTCATAGCGACTGTTGCAGCTGGCGATGACGGCGGCTCCTTCAACATCAACGCGGACTTCGTCGCCGGGGAGCTTGCGGCAGCACTCTGCGCCGAGAAGGTCATCTTCCTCACTGACGTCGACGGCCTCTACGCCGACTTCGAAGACAAGTCCTCGCTCATCAGCGCGCTCTCGCTCGCGAACGCGCTCGGCATGATCGCGGCCGACGAGCTCGCACACGGCATGATTCCCAAGGTCGCCGCGTGCACGCATGCGCTAGAGGGCGGCGTCTCGCGGGCTCACATTCTCAACGGCACGTTGCCCCATGCGCTGCTCCTCGAGGTCTACACCGACGAGGGCGTCGGTACCATGATCACGCGCAATGGTGACTCCAACGCCGAAGTCGTCGGCTCAGGGGAGGCGTTCTAGCGATGGGCGCCCTCTACGAGATGCTCGCCGCCAAGGACGCCGCCTTCCACATGGGCACGTACGCGCGCAAACCCGTGCTCTTCGTGCGGGGAGCCGGTATGCGTCTCTACGACGATGACGGCCGCGAGTACCTCGACTTCGTGGCGGGAATCGGCGCCGTCAACCTCGGCCATGCTCATCCGGCGGTCGTCTCCGCCGTCGCGGTCCAGCAGGCGACGCTCGTTCACGTCAGCAACCTCTTCCATGTCGAGCATCGTGCCGAACTCGCCGAGGAGATCGTCGGGCTCGCCGGTGGAGGCATGAAAGTCTTCTTCTGCAACTCGGGAACCGAGGCGAGCGAGGGCGCGATCAAGCTCTCCCGGCGCTGGGGCAAGGCGCAGCGCGGGGAAGACTGCGTAAAGATCATCACGGCCGAGCGCAGCTTCCACGGCCGGACGATGGCTGCTCTCGCTGCGACGGGTCAGGCCTCCAAACAGGAGGCGTTCGCGCCGTTGCCGCCTGGCTTCGTACACGTGCCGCTCAACGACGTCGCGGCACTCGAGGCCGAGATGGACGAAACCACGTGCGCAGTCATGCTCGAGCCCGTGCAGGGCGAGGGTGGTGTCTACCCCTGCACCGAGGAGTATCTCGCCGCCGTGCGTGCTCTGTGCGACGAACGAGACAGTCTTCTCGTGTTCGACGAGGTCCAGACCGGCTTCTACCGTACGGGCCCCGTCTTCGCCCATTGCGCGTATGGTGTCAAGCCCGACATCATGACGCTCGCCAAGTCGCTCGCGAACGGACTACCGATCGGTGCCGTCGTGGCACGGGACGGTGTTGCCGCCGCATTCCAGCCTGGTGACCACGGTTCCACCTTCGGCGGGGGACCAGTCGTGTGTGCTGCGGCACGCGCCACCATCGCGGCACTGGCGGCGGAGAACGCGGGCGACAACGCCATTTCCGTGGGCGCGCACCTGCGTTCCGGTCTCAATGGGCTCGCTCACGACACCGGAGCCATCACGGAAGTCCGCGGCCGAGGACTCATGCTGGCCGCGCAGCTCGCACGGCCCGTCGCTGCGGATGTCGCAACGGAGGCGCTCGCGCGCGGAATCGTCCTGAACAACATCGGGGCGGATATCATACGGTTTCTCCCGCCGCTCGTGTGCACGAACGCAGAAGTTGATACACTTCTTGGCGTTCTGTCCGACATTCTTGACAACATCAGTGAGGCGTCATGAAGACGAGTATTTCAGGCCGGGATCTGCTCACCCTCGGCGACCTTACGCCGGACGAGGTGATGCTCGTTCTCGATACTGCGATACGCATGAAGGGTCGCAGGGCGGTCGGCAACTGCGCACGGGAATTCGAGTGCAAGGCCGCAGCACTCATCTTCCAGAAGCCCTCGATGCGCACGCGGGTGTCCTTCGAAGTCGCGTGCGGCCGCCTCGGCATACAGCCCATCGTGCTGGCCGGTACTGACTCGGCGTTCTCTCGCAACGAGACCGTGCATGACACGACGAAGGTCCTCGAGCGCTATGTCGACGTGATCGTGATCCGCACCTTCGACCAAGCGCTTCTGGAGGAGATGGCGGAGGTCGCCAGCGTGCCGATCGTCAACGCGCTCACTGACGACCACCACCCCTGCCAGGGGCTTGCCGATCTGCTGACCATACGGGAGCACCTCGGCCACCTCGAAGGCGTGCGCTTTGCCTACGTTGGCGACGGCAACAACATGGCTCACACGTATCTGCTTGCGGGCGCGCTCACCGGCATGCACGTCACGTGCGCTTGTCCGGACGGCTTCATGCCAAGGCCCGCGGTTGTCGAGCGTGCCCGGGAGATTGCAGTGACTTCCGGCGCCGAGCTGGCCGTCGTGAACGACCCGCGCGAGGCGGTGGCCGGGGCGAACGTCATCGCTACCGATACCTGGGCCTCGATGGGCCAGGAGGACGAGCACGCTCAGCGGAAGAAGGCGTTTGAGTGTTTCACCGTGGATTCGACACTCCTGTCACTCGCGGATTCGGGCGCGCTGTTCATGCATTGTCTTCCCGCGCACCGTGGCGAGGAAGTGCTCGACGAGGTCATCGACGCGCCCTGCTCGATCGTGTTCGACGAGGCGGAGAATAGGCTGCACGCCCAGCAGGCGTTGCTGTCGCTTCTCCTTGGCGAGTAGGCGGGTGAGGGTGAGGTACTGTGACGGTATTGCGGACGACGGGATGAGCATGAGAAAGCGACAGCGCAGACAAGATGAGATCAGACGCATCGTCCGGCACGAGCGGATTCGCACGCAACGGGATCTCGTGGACCGCCTGAAGGAGGAGGGCTACGTCTGCACGCAGGCGACCGTCTCACGCGACATCACCGAGATGGGACTTCGCAAGCTGCCCGAAGGCGTGTATGTGCTTGCCGAGGACCTCCACTTGCAGCGGATGATCACCGAGCTTGTCACGAACGTGCTGTCCACCCACAACCAGGTGCTCGTGAAGGCATCCCCGGGCACCGCGCCGGGCGTGGCCGCCGCTCTCGACGGTGCCGAGCTTGAGGGGATCCTCGGCTCTGTCGCCGGTGACGATACGATTCTGGTCATCACGACCGACGAGAAGCACGCTGGACGGCTCGTCGACCACCTCAACAAGTTCCGCGGACGCGACTAGCGCCGCCTAGAGAAGAGGACGCGTACCAAATGGCCAAGGACAAGGTGGTTCTTGCGTACTCCGGAGGACTCGATACCTCCGTAGCGATCCAGTGGCTCAGGGAGAACCACGACCTCGACGTCATTGCGCTTGCCATCGATGTGGGTCAGGAGCGCCAGGACCTCGAGTTCGTTCGCACGAAGGCTCTCGACATCGGTGCAGTCGAGTCGATCGTCAAAGATGTTCGCGAGGAGTATGTCGAGGAATTCCTGAGCAAGGCGCTGATGACGAATGCACTGTACGAGAACAAGTACCCTCTGGTCAGCGCGATGTCGCGGCCGATCATCGTGAAACACCTTGTCGAGGAGGCGCACCGCTGCCGGGCGCGCTACATCGCGCACGGGTGCACCGGGAAGGGTAACGATCAGGTGCGTTTCGAGGTCGGCATCGCTGCCCTCGACCCCGACCTGGAGGTACTGGCACCTGTTCGGGTCTGGGAACTCAAGACCCGCGAGCAGGAGATGGAATACGCACGGGAGCATGGCATCCCTGTGCCGACCACGAAGGCGAACCCATATTCCATCGACGACAATCTGTGGGGCCGTGCCATCGAGTGCGGCGTGCTCGAGGATCCCTGGGTAGAGCCGCCTGCGGACATATACACGCTCACATCCGACACTCTCGGCCACCAGTGCGACGAGCCCGAGTACGTCGAGATCAGCTTCGAGCAGGGCATCCCTGTCGCGCTTAACGGCGAACTCTGCAGTTTCCACGAGATCATCAACCAGATGAACGAGCTTGCCGGCAAGCACGGATTCGGCCGCATCGACATGATCGAGAACCGGCTCATCGGTGTGAAGAGCCGCGAGATCTACGAGGTGCCGGGTGCGCTCACGCTGATCACCGCACACAAGGCGCTCGAAGACCTCTGTCTGGAGCGCGAACTCCTGCACTATAAGCTGCATATCGAGCAGAAGTGGGCGGAGCTCGTCTACAACGGCATGTGGTTCTCGCCGTTGAAGGAAGCCCTCGACGGCTTCGTGGAGACCACGCAGCAGCTCGTTACCGGTGACGTGCGTTTGCGCTTCTACAAGGGTTCGTGCGTGACCGTCGGTCGGCGTAGCCCGTACTCTCTCTACGACTACAATCTTGCGACCTACGACGAGGCCGACAGTTTCGACCACAAGGCGGCAAAGGGCTTCATCGATTTGCACGGTCTGCCCGTGAAGGTCTGGGCGCGCCAGCGCCGCAAGGTCGGCAAGGAAGGCGAAGTCTAGGCCCGGGCATAGCGATTTGCCAAGGAGGATTCTCGCGTGAGCGATGCCAAGAAGCCATGGGGCGGGCGGTTCGAGAAGACCCCGAGCGCGTTTCTCGACGAGTACGGCGCTTCTCTCCCCGTTGACAAGCGCATGTGGGCCGCCGACATCAAAGGGTCCATCGCGCACGCCCGCATGCTCGCGACACAGGGCGTGATCAGCTCCGGCGACGCCGACGCTATCGAAGCGGGGCTCTCCGAGATCTTCCGGGAGATCCGTGACGGTTCCTTCGAGTTCAGGATCGCCGACGAGGACATCCACATGGCCATCGAACGTGCGCTCACCGAGCGGATCGGGCCGGCAGGAGGCCGACTCCATACCGCGCGGTCGCGCAACGATCAGGTCGCACTCGACACGCGCATCTACGCCAAGGAGACCTCAGCCGACCTCGTTCGCCGCGGCAACAAGCTCCGCGCGACGATCCTGCACCTCGCGCAGGAGTTCTTCGGCCAGGTCATGCCTGGCTACACTCACCTGCAGAAGGCGCAACCCGTGCTGCTATCGCATCACCTGCTCGCGTACTTCTGGATGCTCACGCGCGACGTGACGCGCCTGCGCCACGCTCACGAGGCGGCCGATGTCATGCCGCTGGGCAGCGCAGCGCTCGCCGGCACGACGTTCGATATCGATCGCGAGTTCGTTGCGGATCGGCTCGGGTTCTCCTCGGTCAGCCCGAACTCGATGGACGCGGTCTCGGACCGGGACTTTCTCGTCGACCTGACGTACGCCTGCACGCTTGGGATGGTTCACCTCTCCCGCCTGTGTGAGGAGCTGATTCTCTGGTCGACCGAGGAGTTCGGCTTCATCAAGATGGACGACTCGCATTCCACGGGGTCGAGCATCATGCCACAGAAGAAGAACCCTGACTTCGCCGAGCTCACGCGCGGCAAGACGGGGCGCGTGGTAGGCGATCTGACGGCGCTACTGGTAGTGCTCAAGGGACTGCCGCTCGCCTACAACAAGGACATGCAGGAGGACAAGGAAGCCGCCTTCGACGCGATCGACACGTTCGCCGACGCGCTGCGTGCGGTCGACGGCATGCTTGCGTCGATGCACATCGACACCGACCGGATGCTCGCCGCCGCTCAAGGCGGATACATGGCGGCGACCGATCTGGCGGACTACCTGGTCGGGACCGGCATGCCCTTCCGCCAGGCGCACGAGGTCGTCGGGCGGCTGGTGCTCGGACTCGAAGGCGAGGGACGCACGCTCCAAGACCTCACCGCCGAGGAGTTCGCCACATTCAACGCCGCCTTCGGCGACGACGCGCTTGAGGTAGTCGACATCTACTCGGTCGTAGCGCGGCGCAACAGTGTCGGTGGTACCGGCAATGATGCCGTCACAGACCAGCTCGTGACGGCGCGCGACGCACTGGCGGTCGACACGGCCTGGGTCGAAGCGTTGTCGGAGTAGCCTGCTACGGCGCGGGGAAAGGCCTGGTAGGTACACGTTCGAGCCAGATGTCGCTGACATACGGCAAGGCCCCGGCCGAGCGTGCGGCTGCGACGGACTCCTCCTCGGCAGTGGAGCGAGGCTGCGCGACGTAGTCGGTGGCCAGCGTAAGCAGCCCTCGCACGCGCATGTCTCTGAGTGCACGGATGGCGGACTGATGGTCGCGCTCGCTCACGCGCACGTAGGACTCGGAGTCGAAGTCGTAGGTCCAGGTGACGTCTTCGCGATTCCAGCCGTCGAGCATATCGACCATCCCGCCGAGAACGTCCTCGCCGTTCTGCGCGAGCACGTAGCCGCCAACAGCGTGCGTGCGGTTGGCGATTCGTTCCACGAGCAGTCGCATTCCGGCGTCCTGCTCGGGGTGCGTCTCAATGATGTCGACGTTGTCGAGGAACAGCCCGTCGAGGTCCTTGGCGAGCATCGTTTCGGCCACCCCTGTCAGCTCGTTGCGGAAGCCGGGTTTGGAGACGTCTGCGTACCATTCGTCCCAGTCCTCGAGCTTCCCCAGACGGTGGCGTTCGACTGCGGGGAACCATGAGCGGTCCTTCTCGATAGTGCCGACGCTCAGGTAGCCAAGGACGAGCGTGCCCTTGCGGTGTAGCAGGGCGACCTGTTCGGGTGTGACCTTCTCGCCATCAACGACTACGAGGTCGAACCGGCCAAGACGCTCCAGCGACCGCTCGTTCAGGTCGCCACCGATCGCCAGGGCCCAATTGCGCACGGGAGCGAGACGCGACGTGTGCTCCGGGGCGGCGATGGGCTGCGGGGTGGTTGTCTCCTCGGCCGGGTCGACCGACACCGGTGTCGGCGGAGGGGGGGAGCATGCTACCGTCACAGCCAAGACCGTTGCGAGCAGCACGCCTACGAGCAAGCCTCTCATCGCACCTCCTGTTTCGCTCCTGCCAAGGATACCGCTACGGAGTCGCGCTGTGCGCTCTTGCCGCCGCAGATGTGGAGGTGCGAGCCGCCAGGGCGGGTACAATCAGCCGAGACGATTCCCGAGAGGATCCGCACATGAGCATCGAGCTCGACCCCTCCTGGGGAGTCCTCGCACCGTGGGCGAACCAGGACCGCGGGCGTGTCCCGCTGCCAACCGCGTTCTTCGATCGCGACCCGCGCGAGGTCGCCCCGGATCTCCTTGGCTGCCTGCTCTCGAGCAGAGCGGGGGGAGTCGAAACGGGAGGCGTGATCGTCGAGACGGAAGCGTACCTTGGTAGAGACGACCCCGGCAGCCACGCCGCGACGAGGGGTGTCACGAAGCGCAATGCTGTGATGTACGGGCCCCCTGGCACGGCGTACGTGTACTTCACATACGGGAACCACCACATGTTGAACCTCGTGTGCTGTCGGAACGGGACTGCCGGCGCCGTGCTCGTGCGGGCGCTGGAGCCAGTCTACGGCCTTGTGGCCATGCGCGACCGTCGCCATGGACGGCACGGACGCGATATCACCAATGGTCCCGGCAAGCTCGCAGCTGCACTCGGGGTCGACCTCACGGACAACGGCACCGTTCTCGCAGATGGCAGACTCATCGTGTACGATGGCGCGGTGCCGCCAGGGGAGATCGCGGTGTCCGGTCGCATCGGTCTGTCCGCAGGGCATGAACTGCATATGCGCTACTACGTCCGAGCGAGCGAGTTCGTGTCGAGGGGTCGCACCGATCCTTCCGCGAGGGATTGCCGGACGGATGGCCAGCCTGCTTGAGAGGAGCCTGAACATGAGTGTCACACTTGGAGACATCTATCGCATCGCCGTCGAGAAGGGTGTCGCCGAGGACGCGCGCGACCGCTCCGAGATCGACAGGCTGCTCGCCGAAGCCCGGAAGACGTTCGACAAGCTGGACGATGACGAGAAGGAGTTCTTCGACTCCGAGAGACTCACGAACCCGTACTCGGACACGCGCATCTGTTGCGGAGACCCCGACTTGGAGGTCCGCGGCATCATCACCGGGGTCGACATGGAGGTCGGGGAGGTTCTCCTCGCGGACCGGCTTCGAGAGAGGGGTGACCGCATCGACCTGATCCTCGCGCACCACCCGGAGGGTCCCGGGTATGCGAACCTCCACGAAGTCATGGGAATGCAGGCCGACCTATGGGCCGCGGAAGGTGTGAGCATAGCGGCAGGTGATGCTCTGATGGCGCCGCGTGCCGAGGAGATCCGCCGCCGGATCATGCCGGTCAACCACTACCGGGCAATCGATGCTGCGTGCGTGCTCGACATCGCCGTGATGTCTTGCCACACCCCAGCCGACAACTCGGTCAACTCGTTCGTCCAGCGCTTCCTCGATGCCGAGAAGCCTGCCACGCTCGACAAAGTCGTCAAAGCACTCCGCACGATTCCGGAGTACGCCGATGCTGCACGGAAGGGCTACGGGCCCGCGCTCGTTCAGGGAAGCGGCTCCGCCCGTCCCGGGAGGATGGTCGCCGACATGACCGGCGGGACCGAGGGACCGAAAGAGGCGCTCGATCGCCTCTCGCAGGCCGGGGTCGGGACGCTCGTCGGCATGCACTACTCCGAAGAACACAGGAAGCGCGCCGAGGAGCTCAAACTGAACCTTGTGATTGCGGGACACATCTCCTCGGACACGCTCGGCATGAACCTTGTGCTCGACGAGATCGAGAAGGCCGGAGACGTCGAGATCATCACAGTCTCGGGCATGATTCGCGTCAAGAGGTAGACGCGCGCAACGACGCGAACCGCTACGGGGTCGCCGTGGGTTCGACGGTCTGCGTCGGAGGCTTGCCCGGCTGTGGCGCAGCGGGCTTCTTGCCGCCCGATACAACAACCCCCACCGTGCTGCCTAGCTTGGCCTTGCCGCCGGCCTTCGGACTCTGTGAGATGATTCTGCCCTTGGGCACGGTGCTTGAGTAGTCAGTCTTGGAGGACAGCTTCAGGTCGGCCTCTGCGAGCAGGGCCTGCGCCGCTTTGAGCGTAAGTCCTACGACCCCGGGGACTTCGATCTCCTTGTTCTGGTCCCAGTCGCTCTTCCAGGTGTACCTGGGTTTCTTCTGCTTTGGAAAGTCGAGTTTGGGCTCGTTCTTGAGGGCAGCGCTCATGTACTTCGCCCAGATCGGCGCGGCGAGCGTGCCTCCGAATCCTCGCACACCGTTGACGTAGCGCATCGATCTCTCTGTCTTGTAGTAGCCGACCCAGACTGAGGTCACGAGTTGCGGGGTGTAGCCCACGAACCAGGCATCGCGGTAGTTCTGGCTCGTGCCGGTCTTGCCGGCGGCGGGACGTCCGATCTGTGCCCGCCTGGCTGTGCCGCCGGTAATGACTCCCTTGAGGATAGACGTCGCCGCATAGGCGATCTCCGGCTTGAGCACCTGTTCACCTTCGTCGTCGGCTTTGTAGATCGTCTTGCCGTGCGCATCGACCACTTTCGTTATCGCGGTGGCGGGGACATGCTTCCCGTTTGTCGCAAGCGTGCCGTATGCCGATGCCATCTCGAGGGGCGTGACGTTCTGGGCCCCGAGAGCAATCGATGGGTAGGGGGGCATCTTCGAGGTTATCCCCATGTCGTGCGCGGTTTCCGCTACCTTCTCGGCACCGGTCGAGTCTTTGTCGTTCAGCTCCCATATCAGCCGGGCGAATACCGTGTTGACCGAGGAGCGCGTTCCTGACTCCAACGTGATGCGACCCCTGCCGGAGCCTTCGCTGTTCCCAACGATCCAGACGGGGTTGGAGGGGATCTTGGCCGGAGAGGACGAATCGACGTACCGGTAGGGCGGCATGCCCTCCTTGAGCGCCGTTACGAGCACGAACGTCTTGAAGGACGATCCGGGTTGTCTCTTTCCTTGGGTGGCGAGGTTGAACTTGTTCTTGTCGTAGTCTCGTCCGCCGACCAGCGCGACGATGTGACCGTTTCGTGGGTCGATGGACACGAGTGCGACGTCGGGATCGCTCTTCTTGCCGAGCTGGGATTTCACCGCGTCTTCGGCCATCTTCTGGCGTTTGAGGTCGATTGTGGTGTGAACGGTCAGGCCGCCCTGGAACACGGTCGCCTGGTCGAACTTCTGCTGGAGGACCTTCTTGACGTGGGCAACGAAATAGGGCGTCTTGAAGATGCCTTCGTTGGGTTGTTCGGCGCGCTTGAGCTCGAGCGGAGTGGCGATGGCTTCGTCGAAGGCCGCCCTCGTGATACGGCCCTGATCGAGCATGTGCCTCAAGACCTCGTCCCTGCGTTTGAGGGCACCTTCGGGGTTGTCGTATGGCGACAGCCTGCTCGGCTGCTGTGGGAGGCCCGCCAGAAGTGCAGCTTCTGGCAGCGTGAGATCGTCCGCGTTCTTGGAGAAGAACACCCGGGACGCTGCCTGAGCACCGTGCGCACCCTCGCCGAAGTAGATGGCGTTGAGGTACAACTCGAGGATCTCTGACTTCGTCTTGCGTTTCTCAAGCTCGATCGCCAGGAAGGCTTCGCGCACCTTGCGGCGTGCGGAGATGTCCGTACGCTCGTTCAGCAGAACGGTGTTGCGGATGTACTGTTGTGTGATCGTGGACGCACCTTCATCGAGGTTCCCCGAGATGATGTCTTTCACCGCAGCACGGGCAATACCGTAGAGGTCGACTCCCTGGTGCTGGTAGAATCGCTCGTCCTCGACCGCGACGACGGCGTTCACCAGGTCGGTCGCTATCTTGGACATGGGTACTACGGTTCGGTCCTCGAGGTAGAGGCGCGCAAGGAGCGTTCCATCGGCCGAGTAGATCTTCGTTGCCTGGGCGACATTGAACGCATCTGGTGCTTCGTAGTCGGGGAGTTCATCAAGCCAATCCTGCATCACGCCGTAGGCCGTGAGAGCCCCGGCAAGCACGAGGATCAGCAGCGCAACGACAGCAAGAATGCTCCCGCGAACCACATATCTACCCGCGCCGCTGCTACCGCGTCGCCGGATGCGTCTGCGCCGACTTGACATGTCTTGACCTCACCTCCAGGCTTTCATTGTGCCCCATGGCGCGAACTGTGTGCCAGGTGGATGATGCACCGTTGCCGATCGGATGGATACCCCCATGACCCGCACCCCCGACACTCGCGCGCCCGAGTTGCTTGCGCCTGCGGGTGGACCGGAGGCGCTTCGTGCGGCCGTCGCGAACGGTGCGAACGCGGTCTACCTCGGCACGACGGCCCTCAACGCTCGACGGGGTGTCGAGAACTTCGCCCTCGAGAAATTGCCGGAGGCGACCCGCTACGCCCATATTCGTGGCGTGAAAGTCTACCTTGCCGCGAACGTCCTCGTGACTGCCGAGGAGATGCCCGGCGCACTGACGATGATCGACACAGCGTGGGCGGCGGGGGTCGATGCGGTCATCGTGCAGGATCTCGGACTCCTTGGCATGGTTCGGAGCGAGTTGCCGGAGGTACGACTGCATGCCTCCACGCAGCTCGGGGCGCACAACCTCGCTACTGTGCGCGATCTCGCAGACGCAGGCGTGTCGCGCGTGACGCTCGCTCGTGAGCTGTCGATCTCGGAGATAGCGCATCTGAGCGCAGCCGGGGGTGTGGAGATCGAAACGTTCACGCACGGCGCTCTGTGCCTCTGCTACTCGGGGCAGTGCCTCATGTCGTCGATGATTGGCGGGCGATCTGGGAACCGTGGCCTGTGCGCCCAGCCGTGCAGGCTTCCGTACGAGCTCATCGACGAAATGGGCGCGACCCTGCCTGCTCCCGGACGCTACCTTCTAAGTCCACGCGACCTTTGCGGCATCGATGCGCTCCCGGGACTTCTAGCGGCGGGCGTGAGTGCTCTCAAGATAGA
This sequence comes from Actinomycetota bacterium, assembly GCA_030682655.1. Taxonomy (NCBI): domain Bacteria; kingdom Bacillati; phylum Actinomycetota; species Actinomycetota bacterium. The sequence goes on from JAUXNU010000126.1 coordinate 46,473, forward strand.
GGGCCGCGCCAAGTCGCCCGAGTATGTTGCGCTCGTCACGGGTGTCTACCGCAAGGCGATCGACCGCGCCGTCGCGGACCCGGAGGGCTTTCGCGCTACCGACGCCGAGCGCTCCGTACTTGAGGAGGCGTTCAGCAGGGGTTTCTCACGGGCGTATCTTGAGGGCGTTCGCGACGATCAGATGATGTCGTACACGCGCCCGAACAACCGTGGCGTTCCTGTTGGACGCGTCGTGGCTCTCGAGGGCGAGCGCGTGGTCGTCGCCCTGGAACGCCAGCTTGATGCCGGTGACACGGTCGAGTTCTGGACGTCCAGTGGCCGGTTCGCCCAGAAGGTCGGGCCGATGGGGTTTGCCGGACGCGCGGTGAGCGCCGCACCAGCAGGCGAGAAGGTGGAACTCTCTGTCGAGCGAGCGGTTTCTCGCGGCGACAGGGTGTTCCGTGTCGCGAATGCATCGCTGGCACAGGCCGCGCGGCGAACGTTCGCCGAAGGAGCCGACGCCGCTCGTGTTCCCGTTGACGTTGCCGTCCGTCTCGTCGAGGGATCGCCGCTTCAGGTCACGCTGTCCGACGGCGACCGCAGTGCCTCGGCGATGGGCCCGGTCGTCGAGCGAGCCCGCACGAAGCCGATACTTGCCGAGGAGATCATCGAGCATGTCGGCCGTTTCGGCGGCACGCCCTTCAGTGCTCGCTCGTGGGATGTTGAGCTGCAGCCGGGAGTGGGCATCGGCTACTCGACGCTTCACGCCGTTCGGCGTGAAGCTGTCGAGGCGCTTGAAGCCCGATTCCTTGAGCCCTGGAACAGGCGCCGGACCCATGGTCCTTCTGTCCCCGCGTTCGCCGTGACGCGAAAGCCGCTGTCCGGCGAGCCGGCGGTCGTAGTGTGGACAGCGGACCCCGCAGTCGCACGTGCATGTGTCGGCGAGGGTGCCGACACCGTTATCGTGCCGGTGGAGATACTCTCGCGCGTCCGATCGAGGGAGCGGCTGGTTATCGAGCTGCCGCGGATCGCCCACGATGCTCAGGTTCCCACGCTCCTGAACGCCGCTGCGAAGCAGGAGGTCGTGGTCGTTGGCAATCTAGGGCTTGTGCGTGAGGTTGCGTCCCGCGGGGTCAGCGCATCCGGGCACTGGGGGCTGAATGTGTTCAACCCCTGGGCCGCGCAGTTGCTCGCTGACCGCGGCGCCGACTTCCTATGGCTCTCCCCGGAACTTGCGGGACGCCAGATCGCCGAGATAGCGCGCCACTGTGCGGTTCCCGTGGGAATGGCCGTCTACGGCCGTCAAGAGATGATGGTCACCGAGCATTGCGTGCTAATGGCCGAGGGACCATGCGAGCTAGATTGCACTTCTTGCCCTCGACGTCGCGAATGGCACATGCTGCGCGACGCGAAGGGATACGCCTTTCCGGTGACCACCGACCGCCTTGGCAGATCACACATCTTCAACTCGGTGCCGCTCGATCTTTCGCACGCCCTGGACGAAGTCGTGGCAACTGGAGTCGCTGCCGTGCGGCTGGACATGACGATGGAGAGCCCCGAGGAAGCCGTGCGGATTCTCCAGCATGTTCGAAGCGGTGTGCGCGCTGCGTCGGCGGGCGTTGCGCCGAACGTGCGCGTCATCGGGCATGGGACCACGGGCCATTTCTTCCGAGGAGTGCGATAGCGCGCGGGTCAGGTTCCCCGGCGGCCCTACCTGACCGTGACCAGCTTGGTGGTGGCGGCGGTCTGCCCGGTGTCGTCGGTGACCCAAAGCGTGACTTCGACGGCTCCAGGGCTGCCAAAATGGTACGTGACCTGCTTCCCCTCGGCCTCGTTGCCATCGCCGAACTCCCAGAGGTACTTCACAATCTTGCGGTCGTCGGTCGACGCACTCGCATCGAACGACACGGGCTGATCGACAAAGGGGTTCACCGGACCGTACTCGAATCTCGCGGTCGGTGGCATGTCGGAACCCCCGCCGTTGGAGACCACGATCGTCACCACCGTCCGGGTCGTCCCCTCGCTACCCGCCTTGGGCGACTGGCGCGCCACGATTCCAGCGGGAACCCCCTTCACATCCTTCTCAACAACCTTGAACAGCAGGCTCAGCTTCTTGAGCAAGGCAAGCGCGTCGGCTTTCGCCATGCCAATCAGGTTGGGAATGTCAATCTTGGTGGGTCCGGCGTGAGCCTCACACGGCTCCGGCAGGTGGTTCGCCAGGAAGAGACCGTTGAGCGTGTTGGGACAGTACTCCGTGGCCTTGAGCCCAGTCTCCGTACATATCTTGACCGAGGAGATACCCGAGGGCTTCTTGAACTGGCTCTCAGCAGTGTCCACAAGCGCGTCCACCATGAAGGCCTTCCAGATCTCCGCGGGGAAGGATCCGCCCGTGACGGCTCGCCCGTGGACGTCCTTCATCTCCTTCTGGGATTCTGCGTAGCCCACCCACACTGCGCACGCGAGGTCCGGCGTGTAGCCGACGAACCACGCATCGCGGTACTCCTGTGTGGTACCCGTCTTGCCCGCGGCCGGACGCCCGATGCCTGCTTTGGTGCCGGTTCCGCGCTTGATGACTCCTGTGAGGATATCGGTCGTAAGATATGCAACCGCGGGCTCTATCGCCTCCGTCGAAGACGGTTCGGCCTCGAACATGACATCGCCCTTCGCGTTCGCCACCTCAGAAACCGCGAAGGGCTCCGCGTGGATACCGCCATTGGCCAGCGTGCCGAATGCAGACGCCATTTCCAGCGGGGAGACACCTTCCTCAAGACCACCAAGGGCGATCGCGGGAACCGGGAAGATGCCCTCGTGCAACCCCATCTTCTCTGCCGTTGCGACAACGTCCGACGCGCCTACATCCAGGATGAGTCTCGCAAAGACGGAGTTCACCGACTTCTCGGTTGCCTGACGAAGGCGCATGAGGCCCGTCTGGCCGCCACCGGCGCCCGTTACCTTCCATGTCTGGCCGTTCGGGAGCTTGAAGGAGGCCGGTCCGGACGGGAAGGTCTTCTCAGGGGAGATGCCCTCAGCGAGTCCGGTTGCGAGAACGAATGGCTTGAACGAGGAGCCTGGTTGACGTCGACCCTGGGTGGCCACGTTGAACTGCTGGGTCTTGAAATCGCGGCCGCCCACCATGGCGAGAATCGCCCCGGTCTTCGGATCCACGGCTACGAGGGCCGCAGACGGGTCGTCTTCGCGGTCCAAGGACTCCGAGATCGCCTTCTCCGCCGCTTTCTGCATGCGCAGGTCGAGAGTCGTCTTGATGGTGATGCCGCCACGGTACACTGTCTCGGACCCGTACTCCTCCGTCAGCTGCATCTTCACGTGCTCGACGAAGTACGGAGCCAGTGTCGAGTCGTCGCCAAGGCCTGTCAGGTGGAACTTGGCCACATCCGCCTTGTCGTGTGTCTCCTGGTCAGCGAACCCGAGTTCGAGCATCTGGTCCAAGACGGTGGAGCGGCGATCACGGGCGGCATCCGGATCGATGTAGGGGCTGTGCCGACCGGGGGATTTGATGACGCCCGCGAGCATGGCACACTGCGATGTCTTGAGCTTGTCGACCGGTTGTCCAAAGTAGGTCTTCGCCGCAGACTCCACGCCGTAGGCCCCATGTCCGAAGTAGATGGTGTTGAGGTACAGCTCCAGAATCTGGTCCTTTGAGTAGCGCTTCTCGAGACGGTAGGCGAGTATTGCTTCCATGATCTTGCGCTTGAGGGAGCGTTCCGGCGTCACGAAAGCGATCTTCACGTACTGCTGGGTGATGGTGGATCCGCCGTGCATGGCCTTGGGGTTGCGTATGTCGACCCAGAGGGCTCTCAGGATACCGAGCGGATCGACACCCTTGTGCTCGTAGAAGCGTTGATCCTCGGTTGCGATGACTGCCTGGCGCAGGGCGGTCGGAATCTCCTCAAGGGGTCGATCGGTGCGGTTCTGTTCGGCGAAGAGCTTGGCGATGACTTCGCCGTTGCGGTCGGTGATCGTCGAGGTCTGGTCGCGCCCCTTTGGCTTGACGCCGGGGTCGGGAATCTGCTTGAGAACGGCCGCGTACGCGACCGCGCCGACTATGAGGAGCGCGATGAAGGCGAACAGCGCACCCAGGCCGACGTACTTGAGTATCGTACGGCGGCGCGACATCGGCTTGCGGTTCGCGGATGGCTGTCCTTTGCGGGGCTTGCGGCCCGCGGCGCGTGGAGGCTGCCCGCCGGTCCGGCGTCTTGGGTCTGCCGAGGATGCGGAGCGGCCCGGGTCTGACGACGATACGGACCGCGCGCGCGGCCGGGGTCGAGGCCGCGGCTTGTCATTGCGGCTTCCGGTTCGGTCATCCCTGTTGTACCCAGACTCGTCCATGCGTCCCCGGAGGTCGTGTTGGCGCTGCACGGGTCCGCCCTTTCGGGCAGTAGGCGCCGCGTTTCATCGTGCTAGTATGACGTGCAAACCGCTAGGCAACCAGGTACCGCAAGGTTTCGGTTCGGCAAACTCGTCCGAACCGACAGTCTGGTCTGCGGCGTCCGATGTGTCCGTAGGAGGGCGAAGCCCTGATGGTGAGCCAGACCGAGCAACTGCATGTCATGAAGAGCGGCATCGCTGATCTTGTGCCCGAGAGCGACCTGGTTTCGAAGCTCGCGCGGGGCCGGGCGCTGACCATCAAGCTCGGCGTTGATCCGACCGCACCGGACCTCCACCTGGGGCACGCGGTTCCCCTCCGTAAGCTGCGGCAGTTCCAGGATCTCGGACACACCGTCGTGCTCATCATCGGCGACTTCACGGCGCTCATCGGCGACCCATCGGGACGCAACTCGACTCGCCCGCCTCTCACCCGAGAGCAGATCGATGCCAATGCCCAGACATACATAGAGCAGGCGTTCCACATACTCGATTCCGAGCGAACCGTCATGAGGCGCAACTCCGAGTGGCTCGGTCAACTGGACTTCGAGGCACTCCTGCGACTGACAAGCAAGTTCACCATCGCCAGGATTCTTGAGCGTGATGACTTCGCGAAGCGGTATGCCTCCCAACAGGCGATATCGCTCCATGAGTTCCTCTACCCGATGGCACAGGCATATGACTCAGTGGCGATCCAGGCGGATGTCGAGATCGGGGGCACCGATCAGCTCTTCAATCTCCTCGCGGGACGCGAGCTCATGGAGAAGAGCGGGATGGAGCCGCAGGTCTGCCTCACGCTGCCGCTTCTTGAGGGCACCGACGGCGTGCAGAAGATGAGCAAGTCCTACGGCAACTACATCGCCCTCACGGACTCCGCAGAGGAGATGTTTGGCAAGATCATGTCGATTCCCGACGAGCTGATGCTCAAGTACTATCGCCTCTGCACTGCTGTGGCGGTCGATGAGGTCGACGCCATAGAAGTCGGGCTCGAGAGCGGGGCCCTGCATCCGAATGCCACAAAACGGCGTCTTGCGCGCGAAGTAGTATCTCTCTACCGATCCGCCGAGGCCGCCGAGGCCGCCGAAGGGGCTTTCGATCGCGTATTCAAGCAGCGGGAGCTACCCGCCGATGTGCCGGAGATCCGCGTCTCACTGGCCAAGGAGATGCACCTTCCCGCGCTGCTGAACGAACTTGGACTGGTCGCCTCCAATGGCGAAGGCCGGCGCATGATCGATCAGGGTGGCGTGAAGATCGACGGTGTGCCGGTGGTGTCAGGAACCTATGACGTGGCCGAGGAGACCCTCTCCGGCAAGGTCGTGCAGGTTGGAAAGCGACGCTTCGCACGAGTGCTTCCCCTGTGAGGTCGCTTGAGTGACTGATCGTTCTGCGTGATCTTGAACAGCGGAACGGTAGTCCGGGCAGTTACTCCACCATCCAGAGCGGGTATATAGAAAAGCCAGCTTGAGGTGCGTGCGAGTGTTGCGTGGTGACCTGGCCGGTGGTAGTCTTATCGAGCCGCTTCTTCGGACCGTAGTGATTCGGAGCGCAGGTTGATAACAGTCCAGCCCGAGGGGTTCATGATTCTGCGATGAGCAGGCCGATATAGTCGGCGGTTCACCGTCGGGCGGGGCGCCTCCTGGAAGCAGGGGGCGTTTTCATTGCCCCTGGCGGGACAAATGACCTGGAAACGCCGAGAACAAGACGCAAGAAGTAGTTGTTGACACGTCAGTGGGGAATGCGTAAAGTATCCCCTTGCCGCCGAGCGACAGCCCGGCGCGTGACGGTGGGCAAAAGACCCGCTCAAGTGGGGTGCCTGCCGCGCCTGAACCTTGAAAACCGGATACTGTGACAAGCCAGTTAGGTTCGCATAGCGAACCACACAAACCCGTCAAACCGAGAGGGTCCATCAAAAGACCAAACCGGTATGACAACTCCGGATTCAAACCGTATCGGCCTCCTTACCGATACAGGTGGATCCACCCGGATCGAGCAGATCCAAACTTTCGTGAATCGCAGGGCTTGCCCTGTGAACAATTCAACGGAGAGTTTGATCCTGGCTCAGGATGAACGCTGGCGGCGTGCTTAACACATGCAAGTCGAACGATTAAAGCTCTCTTCGGAGAGTGTATAGAGTGGCGAACGGGTGAGTAACACGTGGGTAACCTGCCCCTCACACTGGGATAACTCAGGGAAACTTGAGCTAATACCGGATACTTCCATTGGGTCGCATGGCCTAGTGGGGAAAGCTCCGGCGGTGAGGGATGGGCCCGCGGCCCATTAGCTTGTTGGTGAGGTAACGGCTCACCAAGGCTTCGATGGGTAGCCGAGCTGAGAGGCTGATCGGCCACACTGGGACTGAGACACGGCCCAGACTCCTACGGGAGGCAGCAGTGGGGAATCTTGCGCAATGGGCGAAAGCCTGACGCAGCAACGCCGCGTGCGGGATGAAGGCCTTCGGGTTGTAAACCGCTTTCAGCAGGGACGAAACTGACTGTACCTGCAGAAGAAGCCCCGGCTAACTACGTGCCAGCAGCCGCGGTAATACGTAGGGGGCAAGCGTTATCCGGATTTATTGGGCGTAAAGAGCGCGTAGGCGGTTTATCAAGTCAGATGTGAAAGCCCTGGGCTCAACCTGGGAAGTGCATTTGAAACTGTTTGGCTAGAGTAGGGGAGAGGAAAGTGGAATTCCTGGTGTAGAGGTGAAATTCGTAGATATCAGGAGGAACACCGGTGGCGAAGGCGACTTTCTGGCCCTATACTGACGCTGAGACGCGAGAGCGTGGGTAGCAAACAGGATTAGATACCCTGGTAGTCCACGCCGTAAACGATGTTCACTAGGTGTTGGGGGTATTGACCCCCTCAGTGCCGCAGCTAACGCATTAAGTGAACCGCCTGGGGAGTACGGTCGCAAGACTAAAACTCAAAGGAATTGACGGGGGCCCGCACAAGCGGTGGAGCATGTGGTTTAATTCGA
>JAUXNU010000127.1 GCA_030682655.1 Actinomycetota bacterium
AAGGTCGTCGAGCTCATGGGGGACGCGTATCCCGAGACCCTCGAGCACCACGACCTGATTCGGCGAATCGCGGATTCCGAGGAACATCGGTTCGGATCCACGCTTCGCCAGGGGCTGCAGTTCCTGGAGGAGGAGATGGGCTCATTGCGCGCAGCCGGCTCCACCGTACTGGATGGCTCCAAGGCGTTCGCGCTGCACGACACATACGGTTTTCCGGTCGAGCTCACCGCAGAGATCGTGGCCGAGAACGGCCTGTCCGTCGACATGGCTACGTTCGAGTCGGAGATGGGAGCTCAGCGTGAGCGCGCGCGGGCCGCGGTCAAAGACGAGTCGTGGGTCGGGTTCGGCGGAGCTTTCAACGATATCGCCGCATCCGGCGGACCGACCGACTTCGTGGGCTACGAGCACGATTCGGTCGACGCGAAGGTCGTGGCCATCGTCGTAGACGGTGCTGCGGTCGAGCAGGTCGATGCGGGCGCTCATGCCGAAGTCGTGCTCGACAGCACCACGTTCTACGGCGAACAGGGTGGTCAGGTCGGAGACACCGGCACGATCTCCTCGGCAGGTGGAGCGGTGTTCGGCGTCGAGGACACGAAGATCCCCGTCGCGGGCGTCTACGCGCACGTGGGCACGGTGCAAGCCGGAACCCTCGCCGTGGGCGACAGCGTGACCGCGTCCATCGACGTCATGCGGCGCGAGCGCATCAGGCGCAACCACACCGCGACCCACATCCTTCACTGGGCGTTGCGGTTCGTCCTCGGCGATCACGTGAAGCAGTCGGGTTCGCTTGTCGCGCCCGAGCGTCTCAGGTTCGACTTCACGCACTTCGAGGCGATGACCACTGACGAGATGTCGCGACTCGAGCGCATGGCCAACGCCAAGATCATGGAGAACCATCCGGTGCGCAACTTCGAGACTTCGCTCTCGACTGCTCGCGAGGCGGGGGTCACCGCACTCTTCGGCGAGAAGTACGGGGAGTTCGTGCGCGTGCTCGAGGTAGGCAACTTCTCGAAGGAACTGTGCGGCGGGACTCACGTGGCGCGCACGACCGAGATCGGCTTCGTGAAGATCGTCTCCGAGGGAAGCGTGGGATCGAACCTGCGCCGCATAGAGGCGGTCACCTCCTTTGACGCGCTGGAGCAGGTGAGACGCGAAGAGGCGGCGCTGTCTGAGGCTGCGTCAGCTCTCAAGGTCCAGCCGATCGAGGTGTCCGAGCGCGTAGTCACGCTCCTCCGGCGTGCCAAGGAACTTGAGGCCGCCGCCGAGCGGGGGGCATCGGCGCTGCCCGACGCTGAGGTCGAACGTCTGCTGGCTTCGGTGGCTGACGTGGGCTACCCGCTGCTCATTTCGCGCATGCCCGAGGCAAACGCCAAGGGGTTGCGGGCCGCTTCGGACATGTTGCGCTCGCGCATTGGAGGGGGAGCAGTCGTTCTGGCCACGGCGGACCCGGAGAGTGGGAGCCCGCTTCTGCTGGCCGCCGGCAGCGACGAGGCAGTGAAAGCCGGCTTCGACGCGGGCGCTGTGATCAAGGCGATAGCCCGGGCGATCAAGGGTGGCGGAGGCGGATCGCCGTCGATGGCACAGGCCGGGGGCAAGGACGCCGCCGGGATCGACGAGGCGTTGCGGATGGCCCGAGAGACCCTCGGCGTCTCGTAGAGCGGCCTTGCGTGAGAATACTTGGTCTCGACATCGGAGAGCGTAGAATCGGGGTCGCGGTATCGGATCCCGGTCTTAGAGTCGCGTCGCCGGTGAAGGTTCTAGACGCGCGCGCGATCGCCGGGTCCTCGGCGCTGCGGCAGATAGTCGAAGACTATGAGATCGATCAGGTCGTGGTGGGGCTGCCGCTCAGTCTCGATGGGACTGAGGGGCCGCAGGCACAGCATGTGCGTCAGGTTGTCGGGGAACTAGCCGATCTTCTGGGACTTCCCGTGCATTTCTACGACGAACGCTTCAGCAGCGTTGAGGCCGGTCGCGCCATGCAGGCGGCGGGGTTGTCGGAGAGGCAGAAGCGCGGTTCGGTCGACATGGTTGCGGCAGCGTTGCTGCTGCAGGGTTACCTGGATTCCCTTCGTAGCACTGGAGTAGATGAGACACGTGATACAGACTAGTGGGCCGGAGGCGGAGCGCCCTAGCGGGCGAGCGCGTCCCGCCGGTTCGAGACGTGCTCGCAGGTTCAGAGGCTGCCTCGGTACTGTGTTCGCCTCGGTGCTCGTCGTCGCACTCGCAGTCGGCGTGTGGGTCCTGTTCCTGCGTCCCGATTCGGACGTCGTGGCAGGCACGCCAGTGCAGATCGAGATACCGAGTGGCGCTTCAACGACGGAGATCGCCGAGCGGCTCTCCTTGGCAGGTGTTGTGATCAACGCCAATATGTTCCGGCTCCAGGCACGCCTATCGCAATCGGATGGCGACTTGAAAGCGGGGATCTACGACCTCGTCGCGGGACTGAGCTACGATCAGGCGATCGACGAGCTTACGCGCGGTCCCAAGGTCAAGTACGTGACCGTGACCATTCCCGAAGGTTTCGTCGTCGAGCAGATCGCCGAGCGTCTCGAGGCCGAGGCCGGGATTCCCGCAAGCGAGTTCCTTGCGCTTGCGAAGGGCGGGGCCGGAGAGTTCGTGTCCGGTCACTCATACCTCGAGTCGGCCTATGCCGGTTCTCTCGAAGGCTATCTGTTCCCCAAGACCTACCGCATCAAAGAGGGGAGCACGGCCCGTGATGTGATCGAGATGACGCTTCGCCAGTTCGACAAGGAGATCGCATCCATCGACATCGGGCCGGCTGAAAAGCGAGGCCTCACCATGAACGAACTCGTGACCATCGCTTCGATGATCGAGCGTGAAGCCCAGCTGGCCAAGGAGCGTCCCCTTGTCTCCTCGGTCATCTTCAACCGCCTCGAGAAGGGCATGCGGCTCGAGATCGACGCCACTATCGAGTATGTCTTGCCGGGGAACCGCTTCAGACTCGAGAACCGTCATCTCAAGATCGACAGCCCCTACAACACCTACATGTACAAGGGGATTCCGCCGGGCCCGATCGCCAATCCGGGTATAGAGTCGCTCAGGGCCGCGGTTGATCCGGCCGACACCGACTACATGTACTATGTGCTGACAGGAAAGGACGGTTCGCACACCTTCGCCACGAACTTCGACGAGTTTCTCAAGGCGAAGCAGCGTTCCAAGGAGGTGTTCGGAGAGTGACCATGGAGGGGTCCACGGATCTGGCCATCCGAATCATCCGTGCGCGCAAAGCGTACGGAGGGCGTGGCGCGAGACGCGATGCGGTCGATGACGTGTCAATCGATATCGCCCGTGGTACCGTTCATGGTCTTCTTGGCCCGAACGGTGCAGGCAAGACGACCGCCCTCAAGATGCTGCTCGGACTCGTTCACCCAAGCGGTGGCGAATTCGAGATCCTCGGCGAACCCGCCGGACCGGCAGCTCGTTCGCGGCTTGGCTTCCTTCCGGAGCAGCCGTACTTCGCCCCTCTGCTTACCGCCGGTCAGGTGATGCGTCTGTACGGAGGTCTCTCCGGTCTAGCGGGCAAGGTGACCGCCTCTCGGACAGCGGAACTGCTGCCCCAGGTCGGCCTCGAGGGCAGCGAACGGGTTCTCATCTCCCGGTTCTCTCGCGGGATGCTTCAACGCCTTGGCATCGCGCAGGCGCTTCTAGCCCGTCCCGATGTGGTCGTTCTCGACGAGCCGGCTTCCGGTCTTGATCCGGTCGGCCAGCGCGATGTTAGGAATCTCATTCTGTCGCTCAAGGAGCAGGGCACGACCGTGTTGCTGTCGTCACATCAGCTTTCCGAGGTCGAGGCGGTGTGCGACAGGGTGAGCATCCTCAACCGGGGAGTCGTGGCTGCGGAGGGTCGCATAGACGACCTCCTCAACGTCGCCGGGCAGACATCGATTCGTGCGCGAGGTGAAGGCGCCGACCTCCCCTCAGCCATCTCGGATCGAGTTTCCGATGTGGCAGTCTCGGGTGGCGTGTGGGTCTTCTCCGTCGCCGACGCGGATGTCCGGCTCGCGGTCGACGCTTTGGATGACGCGGGGTGGAGCATCGTATCCGTCTCTCCAAAACGCGACACGCTCGAGGGCTACTTCACACGCCTTCTCAGGCAATCTGCCGAGGAGGTGGCGTGACATGATCGCCAGGATCTGGGCCCTATGCACCTCGGTTCTGATGGACGCAGTGCGCCGAAAGGTGGTCTGGATCGTTGTGTTCTTCGGGGCGGTGATGGCGCTCGCGATTCCAGCGCTGCCAAGCTACGGGGTCGGCGTGGTTGAGGCCGTGTATCGCGAGGTGGCGCTGACTCTCACCTACATTGCCACGCTCGTGGTGACGCTCGCGCTTGCTGCGAACAGGATTCCTGCAGAAACGGAACGCCGGACGGTCTACAACGTACTCTCGCGCGACGTTCGCAGGTGGGAGTATGTGGTTGGCACGTGGGCAGGGGTATTCCTGACAGTCGGGGCGATTGTGCTCGCGTTCACGGTCATCATCATCGGCGTCGGGTGGGGGGTCTACGGCGTGCCGATGTGGGTGCTTGCGGAGGGAACCCTTGCGATCTGGTTGGAGGCGGGCGCAGTTGCGGCTTTCGCCGTTGCCGTGTCCGCACTCGCCGGACCGGTGATTGTCTCGGTGTCTGCGTTGACATTCCTCTTCATCGCGCACACTCGCGGCTACTTGTTGGCACCACAGGACGCGCTCTACGCCGTGTATCCGTCGCTGGATCCCTTCAACGTGATCAACCCGGTTGCCCACGGATCCGGGGTCAGCGGTACCTATGTCGGCTCGATGCTCCTTGTCTTCCTCGCGTGGGTGGGGATCCTTCTTCTCGTTGGAGTGACGGCGTTCGGGCGGAGGGACCTGTAGTATGTCTGTCCTTCGATCGAGGTGGCTGATCGCAGGAATCGCAGTCGCGCTCGTGGCGGTCCTTCTCGGTGGTCAGACTGCCACCGACCGACTCACCCCGACGCGCACCCCTGCAGGTCAGGAGCTTGGTCGTGCTGGTGTTGCCTACCTCTCTGGGCTGCGAATATTCGCCGCATACGTCCTCTGGAACAGAATCGAGCCGATCTTTCACGAGTACTACGAAGACGTGCCGCTTGCCGAACAAACGTACACTCTTCCGACGGTGGGCCTTGTGCTTGCGCTCGACCCGCAGTTCGAAGACGGCTACTACACCGTCGCATGGGTCCTCGCGCGCCGCGGTGACGTGGCCGGGGGTCTCGATCTAGCGAAGAAAGGCATCGAGAACAATCCCGAGTCAGGCTTCTTGCGCGCGAACTACGCGCAGATTCTGTGGCTCTACGGCAAGGATGTGCCGGAGGCTGTCCGGCAGGTTGATGAGGCTGTCAGGGTCGGGAAGTGGCGCAACGCCATTGACCAGCACGATAGCTACGCCGTGTTCGGTGCAATCTACCGAGCGGCGGGTCTGAAGGACAAGGACGCCTTCATCAAGCGCGAGATTCTGCGCCTCGACGTCGAGATCGGCCCGGCTCTCGACAGCACGGGCCACGACCATGACGGTGACGGCAAACCCGACCACTAGGAGACACCCTACGCATGGCGATTCTCGCACCCGACCTCTACTACTCGAGCGTGTTCGCGATCGACCTTGACGATCTTCGCCGACGAGATATCGATACGCTTCTCGTCGATCTAGACAACACGCTCCTGCCTCGCGACACGAATGTGATCACGGCCGAGCATCATGAGTGGGCTCGTCGACTTTCAGACGGGGGCTTCTCGGTGTGTCTCGTGTCCAACAACTGGCATGAACGCGTGCGTGCAGTCGCGTCTGAGATGGGCTTCGAACTCGTCTCCAAGGCCGTCAAGCCGTTGCCTTTTGCGTTCTTGCGGGCGCTCAGACTGGTGGGTGCGCACAGGTCTCGCGCAGCTGTGATAGGGGACCAGCTCTTCACCGACGTTCTCGGCGGCAAGTTCCTTGGCATGACGACCGTTCTTGTGCAGCCGCTCTCCTCGTCGGACCTACCACATACGCTGGTTTTGCGTCGGATCGAGCGGCTCGTGCTGGCGGGGCGTCGTCCCCTCACGTAGACTTGGACTACACCCTGGCGATCGACCGAGCGGAGTGTATGTGAGCTCGCGAATCAACGGCCGGACGCGCTTGGCCGGCGTAATCGGCTGGCCGCTCGACCACACGCTGTCTCCCGCTATGCACAATGCGGTGTACGAGGTTCTCGGTCTCGACTGGGCCTACATCCCACTGTCCGTACGTGACGAGAACGATCTGATGCGGGTGCTCGGCGCCGTGCGGGCGTTGCCGTTCGTTGGGTTCAACATCACGATGCCATTCAAGCAGGCGATGCTGTCCTTGTGCGACGAGGTGGCGATGCTCGCCAAGATGGCCGGGGCTGTCAACTCGGTGCATGTGGTGGACGGTCGCTTCATCGGCTACAACACAGACGGTCGCGGGCTGCTCGAGTCACTTGAGAGCGACGCGGGCTTCCAGCCGGAGGGCCGTGATGTGGTCATCCTTGGAGCAGGAGGTGCGGCGGGGGCCGCATTCTTGTCTCTGATGCTCGGCAAGGCCAAGACGATCACCGTCCTCAACCGCAATGTCGAGCGTGCCGAGGAGCTTGTCGACCGCATGAGCGGGCACATGCGAAACACCGAGGCGCGCACCGGAGCGTTGGGTCCCGGAGCCGAGGAGACCGTGCGCTCGGCAGACCTGGTGGTCAATGCGACTCCGATGGGCATGAACACCGACGACCCAAGTCCACTGCCGATCGAATGGCTCGGTACGGGACAGGTGGTCATGGACATGGTGTATGGCCGGGGCAGTACCGCACTCCTCGACGGCGCACGTTCGAGGGGGGCGACAACGCTCGATGGGCTCGGCATGCTCGTGGCACAGGGGGCGATCGCGGTGGATATCTGGAGCGATTCCGCGCAAACTCGCACGCCACGGGATGTCATGAGGTCGGCGGCCGAAAAGGTGCTGGCCGAACGGCTTGCGGAATCGGGTGACATCGCGTGAGCGCCGCGAGCGGCAAGAGACTGGGGAAGATCCTGGTTCAGTCCGGCCTGATTACACAGGAACAGCTCGACGAAGCCCTAGTGCAGGAGGAGGGGCGGTCTCTGCCCGCCACGCTTGCGAGTCTCGGCTTTGCCGAGGAGGTCAAGATCGCGCAGACCGTCGCGGACCAGATGGGCATCGTATACGTCGACCTGGGCGCATACGACATCGATGCCAATGCGGCGACGAACATCTCGACGGAACTCATGCGCCGCTATACGGTACTGCCGATCAAGATCCAGGACGATGAGCTTGTCGTCGCGATGACCGATCCAGCCAATATCTTCGCGATTGACGACCTGCGAATCGTCACAGGCTACGACATCCGTCCCGTTGTTTCGTGCGATAGCGATTTGTCTGCCGCAATAGACAAGTTCGCGGCTGCATCGACGAACGTCCAGGATATGATGGGCGATCTCGAGGACTCGGTCTTCACCGGGGAAGAGGAAGAGGACGACGGCGGTTTCGAGGAAACGGAGGCCCCCGTCGCCAAGATGATGAATCTCATCATCACGGAGGCGATTCGCCAAGGAGCCGGTGACATCTACATCGAGCCCGGAGAGACCGAGATGCGGGTGCGATACCGCATCGACGGTGTGTGTCAGGAAGTATTCAAGAGTCCCAAGAAGATGCACAGGCAACTCATCAGCCGTCTGAAGATCAGCGCAAACATGGACATCGCTGAGCGGCGCGTTCCTCAAGACGGGCGCTTCGGCGTTGTGCTTGACGGCAAGTCCGTGGACTTCCGCGTGGCGGTCCTTCCGCTCGTTCACGGCGAACTCGCGGTCATGCGCTTGCTGCGCAAGGACTCGATCATGATGTCTCTTGAGGACCTCGGGTTTCTCGAGCAGCCCCTTGAGCGGCTAATGGAGGCTCTCTCCTTGCCCTACGGAGCCATCCTGGTCACGGGTCCGACGGGTTCCGGCAAGTCCACGACACTGTATGCCGCCATCAACCGCACCAACGATGTGGGTACGAACCTCATCACGGTCGAGGATCCGGTCGAGTATCGGCTGGCGGGCCTGTCCCAGGTGCAGGTACACGAGAAGGCGGGACTGACATTCGCCACCGCGCTGCGGTCGATTCTTCGGCAGGACCCCGATACGGTCATGATCGGGGAGATTCGCGACAAGGAGACTGGAACCATCGCCGTTGAAGCAGCGCTCACGGGACACCTCGTGCTCTCAACGCTTCATACGAATGATGCGCCGTCGGCGATGACGCGACTGACCGAGATGGGCATCGAGCCATTCTTGACGGCTTCGGCCATCACCTGCGTTCTGGCCCAGCGACTCGGTCGGCGCCTTTGCCCGGAGTGCAAGGAGGAGTACACCCCCAGCGAGGAAGCGCTTCAGCGCGTCGAATTCCCCTATGAACCGGGTCATCCTCCGAAGCTGTTCCGGGCGAGAGGGTGCAAGAAATGCAACAACATCGGCTACCGGGGACGCATGGGTATCCACGAGGTTCTGAGGATGTCTGAGACACTCGAGCGGATGTGCGTTGAGAACGCGACCGCAGATGACATCAAGAGGCAGGCGATCGCTGAGGGGATGCTCACGCTCAAGGACGACGGGTTCGCCAAGGTGAAGTCAGGCCTGACCTCCATCGAGGAGATAATGCGGGTGGTTGCCTAGAGCGACGTATGCCCTGGTACAGACCACATTAGCTGGTTGTGCCCGCCCCCCCTTCGTGAGAGACTTAGGGGCACTCGTCTGCGGGCGGGCTTGTTCGCGCACGTTCTCCGAACGGGTGCGCCAACGAGGACTGGGAGGTGTCCTGAAGCATGGCGGACAACGGCATCGGCGACTATTTCATCAGCGATGTGGACGATGAGCTGCTCGATGAGGACGACGAGCTGATATCGGTACCCGTCGTCGTCCCCGCAACGCTACAGCCCGACCAGGTGCAGGCTGCCGTTCCGGCACCGACTACCGCTGCACCAGCGACTCCTCCGGTGGCACCGGGGCAGCCCGTTGTCCAGCCTGCGGAACGGCCGCAGGCTACCGCGCGTGTGGCAACACGTGAGGAGCGCCTTGCGACGGCCCTTGATGACCTGATGTCGAGTTCGGCGGATATTCAGGCTGCTGCCCTCGTGAGCATGGACGGTTTCACGATGGCTTCTGCCCTGCCCGAGGGCATGCAGGAAGACCGCGTGGGTGCCATGTCTGCAGCGATTCTCGGTCTCGGTGAACGTGCTGCGGCGGAACTCGGCCGTGGCCACCTCACCCAGGTCTTCATCGAGGGAGATGATGGGTACGTGGTGCTCATTGCTGCCGGTTCGCGGGCGGTACTCACGACGCTGGCCCGTTCAGAATCCAAGCTCGGACTCGTTCTGTACGACATGAAGTCGACCGCGGACGCTATGACCGAGATCCTCGGCTAGTAGTCTGGCACTTGGCACGAAGAGGGAAGGGTACGAATAGAGCCGATGGCACTTCGCGGCAACCTCAAGGATTTCAGCCTACCTGATGTCTTCCAGCTGGTGACGTTCAGCAAGAAGACCGGTGTGCTACGCATACGCCGAGTTGACGCCGCCGCGGGGAGCGTTTGGTTCCGCGACGGCGACGTCTTCTTCGCTCAGTCGAACTGGCACGGCGAGCCCCTTGGCGAGCGTCTGGTCCACGCGAACAAGATCACTCCGAGCGCCCTATCACGCGCTCTTGAGACCCGCAGGGCGGAAGGGGAGGGCGGGCGTCGCCTGGGGCAGATTCTCGTCGACGAGGACTACATCAGCGACAAGATCCTGGAGGCGTTCGTTCAGGAGCAGATACAGGACACTATTTTCGATCTCATGCGTTGGGACGAGGGCGAGTTCGATTTCGAACTGCTTCCCGATGTCGTTGACGAGGACATCGGGCTGTCTGTCTCGATCGAGAATGTCATCATGGAGGGCAGTCGGCGTCTTGAGGAATGGACGCGGATCAAGAAGAAGATCCCGTCGATGGATATCGTGTTCAAGATGGCCACGGCTCCCGGCGAGGGCACCTTTGAGATCTCGCTGAAGCCGATCGAGTGGAATCTACTTCTGCTTGTGGACGGGACACTCTCGGTTTCGGGGCTGGCCACCGAGACTCGTCGCACCGACTTCGAGGTCGCGCGCATCATGTACGGGCTCTTCTCCGCAGGTCTGCTCGAGGTTGCGACCGACGAAGAGGTCGAGCGCCTTCGGGCTGAACGTGTCGAGCGGGATGCGGTCGTCGCCGAGATACGGGCCCAGCAGAAGATGGCCGAGGAGACAGCCCTCCGCGAGGCCAGAGAACGCGAAGCGACGCTTGCGGCCATCTCGGAAACCGGGGCCTCAGCGATTGAGGCGGAGGCGGCGGACTCAGCGATGACTGCCGATGATGCCCTGACGGCGCTCCCTTCCGAGGTCCACGGCGAACCGGAAGTCCCCGAATTCCTGTCGGGAGACGCAGCCGACGCCAGCGTCGAAGACATGACCGTCTTCGAAGAGATGATGGGCGCTGTTCTGGACGTGCCGGAAGCTCCAGTCGTCGAACCGGAGCCCGAGCCCGAGCCCGAGCCCGAGCCCGAGCCCGAGCCCGAGCCCGAACCCGAGCCCGAGGTCAGTTTCGAGTTCGCGACTGCGCCAGAAACCGACTCCGAGCTGTCGACAAGCGGGGTGGACTTCGCGATTGCCCTCGAGCCTGAGTTTGCGGAGGTGGAGTCCGAACCTGAGTTGGCCGAGGTTCCGGAGACCATCACGGACGAAGAGGTCGCTGAGTCCGGCCCGGTCCTCACGGGAGACCTGGAGACCGACCTCATGGCCCTCGGGCTGGGCGAGTTGCCGACGGAGGATCTGCTGTCCCCGATAGGCGACTACGAGCCCTCTGAGGAGGCTGAACCTTCTGTTCAAGCCGGAGAGCTCCGGACGGAGCCGTTGGTGCTCGACGGAACAGAGAGCGCCGCGGATGCGGATGAAGTGGAGCAAGTCCGGGAGCCCGTCGACGATCTCGTCGATCTTCTCGAAGCGGTGGAGCGGGAGTCGGAGCCCGAGTTCGAGTCCTATGTAGAGATAGTGCCTGAGATCGTGCCTGAGATCGAGTCCGAGGACGAGGATTACCCGGAAGAGATAGCGGAGACCCCTGACCTCGCGGATCTCTTGGAGTCGCTGGAGTCGGATGAAGTGCTCGAAGTCGTGGAAACTGACTTCAGTGATGAGGAATCGACAAGTACGCAGCCGGGGGTGATCTCCACTGACGCCTACCTGGCTGACATTGCAGCGGAGGAGCTCGGAGTTGGGTTGTCGAGCGGCATGGGCGACGAACTGAGTGCGCTCACCGGCGCCGGGGGGCGCACTCGTCCCAGCGCCAGTGTCAACAGAATCCCCGAGCCGGGCAGACTAGAGATTCACCGTGATCAAGCTGTGGACAAGGAACTTGTGCTCAAGATCATCGAGGGTATCGAGAAGCTGTAGAAAAAGGGAAGCGGATGCAGTCAGTCAAAGTCGTGGTGACCGGCCCGTTCAATGCGGGGAAGACCACGTTCATCAAGGCAGTGAGCGAGATCACGGTGCTCTCGACGGAGCGCCAGGTAAGTGACACATCCGGAGAGGGCGGTGGCGAGACTACTGTCGCCATGGACTTCGGCCGTATCACCATCTCTGATGACGTCGTGCTCTATCTCTTCGGCACGCCGGGGCAGGAGAGATTCTCCTTCATGTGGGAGACTCTCTCCGAAGGCATGCTGGGATTCGTGCTTCTCGTTGACGCGCTTGAGTTGGAATCGATTCAGGACGCCAGGGCGATGATCGCGTTCTTCAGGGAGATGTCCGACGTTCCGTTCGTCGTTGCCGCGAACAAGATCACCGCAGAAGAGGCGGAGCGCCTGGAACGCCTTCGCGGCGAACTTGCTCTCGAAGAAGCGGTCCCGCTGCTTCCGATGGACGCACGCGAGAAGGATTCCGTGAAGGCGGTGCTCCTGGGACTGCTGTACAGGATCGTCGAAAGCATGGGATAGGGATGGATGTCCGGCTTGCCATCCTAGCCGCGACGTTCGTTCTGGTTCTGTTTGCTCTCGTCTATCTTGCGCGCTCCGTTTCCCGCTTGAAGCAGACGGAACCGAATTCCTTGGCTGACTTCGAGCCTTCGAGCTGGCCGATGTTGAAGCCGGCGCCTCCCGAGATCGTCGAAGCCGCGCGGTCCGATGCGTTTGCCGAACCCACGGGCGGAATGGTCGCCGTTCTCAACCAGCCGCTCCGTACCGGGGCATGGAAGCCCGTCGAAGAAGGGGTCGTCGGCGGTCATGGACTCCGTCCCTCTGCCGACTACTGGGACGCCCTCATCGAGGAGCAATCCGTGCTTGTGTCGCGTCGCACGGTTGTGCCTGCGAAGGTGCGGACCCCGCAGGTGACTGCGGTCGCGCCGGCTGACGAGCCCGTTGACTGGCTTGACACACTGATTGACGAGTTGGACGCGGGCAAGCCCGCACCCGCACCAGAGCTGCCGCAGCCGGAGCCCGTCGTCCCGAAGCCCGCACCGACGCCGGAGCCGCCGCGGCCGGAGCCCGTCGTCCCGACGCCGGTACCCGCTCCCGCGGAACCGCGTCCGCAGACGGTCGTTCGCACGGTCGAGCCGGTTCGCCAGCCAGTCTCGGTCGCACCACCGATCCCCGTCCCCCCATTGATCGAGCGCCCAAGGGCGACAGTCTCCGTCATTGCGACACCCGCTTCGGACCGAACAGAGATTGCCTCCAATGGTTCCACGCTTCCGTCTCCCAATGAGGCGATTTCGGTGCACCCGATCCCGCCGTCCCTCCCGGCATCAGCCCCCTCTCACGGGCCGTCCGGCGACGAAATCCCAGACATCGTGCTCGTCGCGCCTGTGGAGATGTGGTTTGGCGAGTCACGCGTGGGTGTTAAGCAGGGTTCACGCACCTACGAACTCTTACAGAAGTACGCTCGAGCCCTGCTGGACGACCTGAAGAGATCGAAGGCGGATTCTCGGAGCGGACAAGGATAGGCCGCCCGAGGTTTGTGTCGTAGGATGGAAGCAAGCGGGGGACGCATCGGACGAGGCTCAATAGTGCGGACGAAGAGGATAATCTGTGGCGGAGGCTGGACAGAGACTCGGCCAGCTGCTCATGCGTGCCGGGATAATAACTGAGCGTCAACTCACAGACGCGCTTGAAGTCCACAACGCGACGGGAAGCCCCCTCGGTCGCGTGCTCGTTGACCTCGGCTACGCGACGCAGGGCGCCATCCTTTCTGTCATGGCCGCGCAGATCGGCATTGAGTACGTCAACTTTGCCGAGCGAAAACCGGATCCAAACGCAGTGGCGGTCGTCCCAAAGGAACTGGCCGAGCGCTACGTACTCATGCCGGTCGAACTCGATGATTCTGAGCTGTTCGTGGCGATGGCGGACCCACAGAACGTCCTTGCGCTCGATGATCTGCGCATCATCACGGGATTCGAGATCCGTCCGGCCATTTCCACCAAGGACGACATCCTCTCGGCTATCCAGGAGTACTACAAGGTCGCGGAGCATCGGGAGCCCGACGAATTCATTGGCTCGCAGGATCTGGATGAATCCGAACTCGATCAGCTCACCGGCGTCACCTCGGATGCTCCGATCGTCAAGCTCGTCAACTACATCATCCAGAAGGCGGTCACAGACAGAGCCTCCGACATACACATCGAGCCGCAAGAAACGGACTTGCGTGTCAGGTTCCGGGTCGACGGCGTGCTTCACGAGGTCATGCGGAGCCCCAAGTCCGTGCAGGCATCGATTATCAGCAGATTCAAGATCATGGCGGACATGGATATCGCCGAATCGCGCAAGCCGCAGGACGGACACTGCGCGGTGACTGTCGGCGGACATGGGCTGGACTTCCGCGTCTCGACGTTGCCGACTGTGTACGGCGAGCGTGTCGTGCTCCGCATCCTGCGCAAAGACTCGATTCTCCTTCGGCTTTCCGATCTCGGGTTCTTGCCCTCATCGCTCGAGCGGTTCGAGGGCTCGTTCCGCAAGCCGTACGGAGCGATTCTTGTTACCGGGCCGACCGGCTCCGGCAAGTCGACCTCGCTCTATGCGGCTATCAATGTGCTGAACGATCCCGACAAACACATCCTCACAGCAGAGGATCCCGTCGAGTATCGTCTGGCCGGCGTCAACCAGTGTCAGACCAATGCTCGCGCCGGGCTGACCTTCGCACGCGCGCTTCGCTCGTTCCTGCGCTGTTCTCCTGACGTCATTCTCGTCGGTGAGATTCGCGACCAGGAGACCGCGAAGATCGCAATCGAGTCTGCGCTCACCGGCCACCTCGTGTTGTCGACTCTGCACACGAACGACGCGGCGGGGGCGGTCACCCGACTCATCGAGATGGGCGTCGAGCCGTTCCTGGTTTCTTCGGCGGTCGATTGCATACTCGCGCAACGCCTTGCTCGGCGCCTCTGTCCAGACTGCAAATCGGAGTACACGCCGAAGCCCCAGGTCCTTGTCGATGCCGGATTCCGGGAGGACAACCTGCCCGAGGTCATCTACAAGGGGGTCGGCTGCAGGAAATGCGGTCAGACGGGCTATCGCGGACGTTTCGGAGTGCACGAGGTGCTCCTCCTTTCCGAGGAGATCGGCCGACTGACCGTCGAGGAGGCCACCGCGGACGAGATCAAGCGTGTCGCCATCGCCGAGGGAATGCTCACCCTTCGGGAGGATGGGTTGGAGAAGGTCCGGATGGGGATAACGTCGATCGAGGAGATCGTACGGGTCATAGTCTAGTTCTCGCGAGCCAAGGGGGCGTTATGCGAGATGTGAACGAATTGCTGCGTGTCGTGATGGAGAGGGGTGGGTCGGACCTCCATATCACCGTGGGCGTCCCGCCAATGATCCGGCTCAACGGCAGGCTTATGCCGATAGAAGGCGAGCCGTGCCTGACGCCCGACATGACGCGTGAGGCCGTGTTCTCGATCATGAGCCAGGATCGGCGAGCGGCGCTCGAGCAGAATCTCGAACACGACTTCGCATACTCCATTCCAGGTGAGGCGCGCTTCCGAGTCAACGCGTACTTCCAGCGCGGGAGTCTCGGGGCGGCGTTCCGTCTCATCCCTGTGGAGATTCGCACGATCGCAGACCTTGGTCTTCCTGCCGTTCTCGAAGACCTGGCGATGAAGCCTCGTGGTTTCGTGCTGGTCACAGGACCTACAGGCTGCGGGAAGTCCACGACACTGGCGGCGATGATTGACCATATCAACCACAACAGGGAACAACACATCATTACCATCGAGGATCCGATAGAGTACCTTCACGTGCACGACCGTTCCGTGATCAATCAGCGTGAGGTCGGTTCAGACACGCAGTCGTTCGCCCGCGCGCTCAAGCACATTCTCCGCCAGGATCCCGACGTGATCCTCATCGGCGAGATGCGCGATCTCGAGACAGTCTCTGCGGCATTGACCGCTGCCGAGACCGGGCATCTGGTGTTTGCAACCCTGCATACGCAGGATGCAGTGCAGACGGTCGATCGAATCATCGACGTATTCCCGCCTCACCAGCAGCAGCAGGTCCGCGTCCAGCTGTCGGGTGTGCTGCAGGGGGTCGTAAGTCAGCAGCTCTTGCCGACCATCGACGGGCGGGGGAGGGTCGTCGCGTGCGAGGTGCTCATTCCTACACCCGCAGTGAGGAACCTCATTCGCGAGGCGAAGACCCATATGATCCAGACGGCGATGCAGACGGGTACTTCGCACGGAATGGTAACGATGGACCATGCACTGGCCGATATGTACAGACGAGGTATGATTACGCTCGAGACCGCGATGCAGCGCGCCGTGGATCAGAACGATCTCAAGTCGCTGCTCTCGCAGACGGGCGGATAGCGAAGAAAGGGAGAGGCCACAGGGATGCCGACCTTCAACTACTCGGTCCGTGACAAAGCCGGTAAGATAGTCAAGGGAACTCTGGACGGCGACAATAGCGAGGCTGTCGGCGCGAAACTGCGTCAGATGGGCTACATCATCCTTGAGCTGGACCAGCAGGGCGGAATCGCCGCGCTGAACCAGATCACCTTTGGAACCGGCGTCAACCCCAAGGACGTCTCGATCTTCTCGCGCCAGTTTGCGACGATGATCAATGCGGGCCTCTCGCTCACGAAGTGCCTCTCGATCCTCGCGCAGCAGACGGAGAGCAAAGGTCTGGCCGTCGTCATCAACCAGGTGGCCAAGGACGTAGAAGCCGGGCAGTCACTCTCTGACTCGCTGGCCAAACACCCAAAGGTGTTCCCGCCGATCTTCATCAATATGGTGCGCGCGGGCGAGACCGGCGGTGTTCTCGACGAAGTGCTCATGCGGCTTGCCGACCACTTCGAGAACGAGCTGGCGTTGAAGGCCAAGATAAAGTCCGCGATGACCTATCCGATTGCGATGGGTGCTCTCGTGCTGATAATCCTCGTGGCGATGATGATCTTCGTCGTGCCGACGTTCGAGAAGATGTTCGCGGACATGGGAGGGGAGCTGCCCGCGATCACCCAGTTGCTCGTGAACATCTCGAACTACGTTGCCGGGTGGGGTGGGGTCATCACCGCTGTGGTTGCAGTAGCGGTCAACTTCCTGTTCAAGTTCTGGAAGGGCACGAACAGTGGGAAGCTGATCTGGGACAAGACCCGCTTGAGTGCCCCAGTGTTCGGCACGCTGGTGCGGAAGATCGCTCTCGCGCGCTTCACGCGGACATTCGGCACGCTCGTTTCCGCCGGCGTGCCGATTCTCTCGGCGCTCGACATCGTTGCTGATACCGCAGGCAATGAAGTCGTCGCTCTCGCCGTGAAGAGAGCCCGCTCCGCGATCAAGGAAGGCGAGACTATAGCCAAGCCTCTTTCGGAGTCGAGCGTCTTTCCGTCCATGCTCGTACAGATGATCGCGGTCGGCGAGGAGACCGGTGCTTTGGACGCCATGCTCAACAAGATCGCGGACTTCTATGACGAGGAGGTGGCAACAGCCGTCGACGGTCTCACGTCCCTCATCGAGCCCCTGATGATGGCGACCCTCGGGCTCGTTGTCGGTGGCATGGTCGTCGCGCTCTACATGCCGATGTTCACTGTCATCACTCTCGTGGAGTAGGCATCGGTTCACGATGGTCTGTGCCGCAGCGTCAGCGATCATGCACCGTGACAGGGCTCACAACAGATGCCGTTCATCTGCGAAAGAAGGTGAATACGCTAAAGCCCAGCTGAACGAGGTCGATAACCCCAATTGAAGAATGTTGGGCGGCGAAAGGCCGCCAAGTCGATTCCCCGGGAGGGGAGAAGGAGGTGCGAAGCCATGAGGAAGTTCCGTAAGGACGAGGGCTTCACCTTGGTCGAACTGATGGTGGTTGTGCTTATTATCGGTATCCTTGTTGCAATCGCGATTCCCGTGTTCAACGTTGCTCGTGCCCGGGCGCAGGAGCGCGCGTGTTTCGCGAACCAGCGCACGCTTGAAGGCGCAGCTCAGACGTTCGTTGCTGACGATGTTCTCAACAGCCTTGCGAATCTCGAGGCCGCCGCCTGGAAGACCGCGGCGAGCGCCAGCGCCGGGGCCCCGCCGTTCATTGGCAGGAATGGATTCGTCGCAGCAGAGCCTGTATGCCCGACCCTCGGCGGTAGCTACACGTTGACTAATGGCGAGGCGGCTTGCGCGGACGCTTCGCACCTTCACTACTAGGAGTTTCGGCTAGCCTGGTTCTTCAGGTCTAGGAATGAGGCCGGCGGGTTCGCCCCGCCGGTCTCTTCGCGTTCCGATGCTGCCGCTCGACCTCGACACCTCTTCAGCGAACCGCTAGGCTCATTCGTCGTAAAGCCTCTCCAGCCAGGGAAGCGCACATGAACGCAGCCTACTTCACAGCACTCGCGCTCTTCGGCCTTGCATTCGGCAGCTTCGCCAACGTCGTCATCTGGCGTTTTCCCCGTGGCGAATCGCTGTCCGTTCCCGGTTCACATTGCCCTGCGTGCGGCCATCCCGTGCGCTGGTACGACAACATCCCCCTGGTGTCGTGGGGCGTTCTCAGGGCTCGTTGCCGGGACTGTGGATTCCGCATCTCCTTCCGATATCCGCTCGTGGAGCTCACGTCGGCAGTTCTCTGGGTGCTCGCCGCAGTGCGGTTCGGATTCACCCTCAGGACGGTTGCGTGCGTTGTCCTGTTCTACTTCCTGCTTCTGCTCACGTTCATCGACATCGACACGATGCGTCTGCCGAACCTGCTGGTGGGGGCGCTCGCCATCACGGGAGTGGTGTTCGTGGCGGCCTCAGCCGTGTCGCACACCGCGATCGCCCCGCTGCTCGGGACGAGTTCCGGTTCCTCGGCACGACCGATTGTCGTGGCTTTGATCGGCGTGGCGCTCGGGGCAGGGCCGAGTCTGGGCATCGCGCTTGTCTACGAGGTCGTTCGAAAGCGCCAGGGTTTCGGCATGGGCGACGTGAAGCTCCTGGCCACGCTGGGTATCTACCTAGGGCCATACGCGTTGATGACTCTGGTCATAGGCTCGTTCATCGGTGCAGTGTGGGGTGTAGGCGCCAGCGTAGGGAGCGGTGAGGGTGCATCGACCAAGATACCTTTCGGTCCGTTCTTGGCGGCTGGCGCAGTACTGACGGTTATGTTCGGACCCTCGATGTGGGTTTGGTACATCTCGATAGCTGGACTAGCATGATGCACGGGAATGAGTTCGGGACTATGGTCGAGTGAGCCTCGTGCCCGCGCGACTCGTGAGCATCAAGTCATGCGCCACGGGTGCCGATAATGCATGTGGATACGTGTGCCGGTTGGCGCACGCCAGAGCAGCATATAGGGGTGTGTGAGAAATGAAGAGCCTGCGCTTTGGAGCGAGTACTCCCCGTCGAGACGACGATGGTTTCAGCGTTCTCGAGGTTGTGCTCGCTGCGTTCATCATGTTCTTCGCGCTGACGGCGGTGCTTGGGCTGGTTGGCACGAGCACGCGCATGAGCCTCAGCGCGAAGCAGCGTACGGCGATGGTCAACGCGGTGAACAGCCATTTCGAGTGGGTTCGGTCGCTAGACTTCGAGAAGATCGCCAGCACATCTGAGGGTGGCGATATCCTTCCCGTCAAGACGATCACCGTCGACGGATTCACAGTGACGATCACGACTACCATCAGCGAGGGCACGGGAAACACAAAGGAAGTCCGGGTAGCGGCTGAAGCGGCCGCGCCGGGGTACCGAAGCGTGAGGATGACGAGTTTCGCTGCGATTCGCAACAGCGAGGCAATCGTTGTCGGCACCGAAGACAGCCCGCTTGAGATCGACTTCGGCACTCGAACGCCGGTAGCGAACACAATCGTATACGAGTCATATGTCATGGGTGGTGCGGACCTGATCATCGACGCGGACGCAGAGACGACTGAACCTGACGGTGTCGTATCCGAACTGGAGTTCAGCTGTTTGAATCAGCCTCTTCGCAGCGGCTCGACACTGAGTTCTCCGGTGGCCGCGTGGACACCCGGAACGCCCACAGTATCGCAGTCGTTCAAGTGGGACACAGAGCAAGTCAAGAGTGTTGATGGACTGACCGTTGCGGCAATCGCTGACGGCTGGCGTGATGTCTACATCATCGCGAGAGACAATCAAGGTCGCGAGGAGAGGAAGTCTCGACGCCTCTATGTTGACAACAAGAATCCGGACCTTCCGGGGGTTCCGATCGCACAGGTGAACAACAACTCCGAGACGCGCGTCTCGTGGGCAGCAGCAAAGGACGGCACGCATGATGCATGGTCCTACGAGGTCTTGCTTGAGCAGATCAATGGTTCGGGCAGTCTGGTGAGCGTGGGTACCACCGCGTGTCCGGATCCCGTCTACATTCACAACGGCTCCACGTTCAGCAGGTACTGCGTTTCCGTGAGGGCCCTGTCGCCGCGGAATCTCGCCAGCGCATACCAGCCGATCGCAACACCGTACGTGACACGGCCCACCCTCACCGGTACCAGCACGTGTGTCTACACCGGAAGCAACGAATCTCGCAAGTCCACGACGTCCGTCTCGCTCACGTCCGCCTCACCGACCTTCGCTGCCAGTGGTGTCGCCTACGATGTCTACCGGAAGAACATGAACGATGCGACCCCGGCGTGGGTGTTCGTCAAGACATCTGACACTAGCGACTTCACCGATTCGGTCGTGAAGACCGTTGGCGCGAATGGTGTAGCCGATCCGTACCTGTACAAGGTGCAGGTCCGCTACTCGGCTACCGTCTATGCTCCGCTTGCGAACCAGTCCATCTGGTCGGACGAGATAGGTCCGACGACCGTGCTTGAGGGCACCCTCGCGATGGGACACGTCGCATGGTAGGACGGCTGACAGATGACAGGGGTTTCTCGCTGACCGAGCTCATCACGGTCACGGTTCTCCTGGGCGTGGTGCTCGCCATCTCCTACGGCGCGATGATTGCGGTATACCGCGGCACCGACGTGAGCGATCGGCAGGCGACGATTTCGAGAGAGGCTGCTGCGCCGCTTGGAGCTATGGAAGAGATCATCTCTCAGGCGATCAGCGTGGACACGGCAAACGCCTACACGATGACCGTGCTGACTGATCGTGACAACAACAAAGTGATCGAGCGGCACATCTTCACGGCGAATGCCGACGGCACGCTGACTCAGGTGACCTGGCTCACGAATGCCTCACGGGTAAACACGACTCGCATCGGGGATGTCACCTGGTCTCGAAACAACCGCAATGTCGCGAGAACGCAGCCACTCTTCTACTACTGGGATGGACAGAAGCCGCGTGCGAGGACCACTGATCCGGCACAAGTCGGGTACGTAGACATGAACCTCGTGGTGGAGGTCGACGGGCGGGAGTACCGGGACACGCGCTCGGTGCTGTTGCGAAACCGCTAGGGCGCCACGGACGGAGGAACCAAGGTGTTCACGAGGATACGCAAGGAAGATGGCATTGCGATGGTGGCCGTCGTCGGTGTTGTCGCGCTCATATCGGCTGTCGCCATGGGCGGATTCATCCTGTCCCGCCAGATCCTCCACGAGTCCGTGCGGGTAGAGAACGAGAGCAAGGCCTTCCAGGTGGCGCAGAGCGGGATGGACCGTGAGCTTGCCACATTCACTCCCGACAAGCTGACAGATGGCTTCCTTGACAAGACCGGCAGGACCGAGGACGGTACCTACACCATCAGCGTGGCACCTGCATCGGGTACGCCGAATCCCCTGTTCGGCGAGTACGTCCTTACTTCGTGGGGAGAGGCACGGGGTGTCTCGGAGTCCGTGAGCATGACCTTCTTCTATATCGACCTCTGGAACATCAACATCGGTTCGGGAGAGAACGCTTCAATCGGTGGAGGTCGGGGCTTCAACGGCAACGCTACCATAACTGGCCCCTTGTACATCCGTGGAAACATGGAGTGGGGTTCGAGCGCGCGATACGAAGGAGGGCCGCTGTTTATCAAGGATGGATACCTCGATATCAGCGGGGCCGGAACCCTTGGCAAGCTGAAGCCGATCAAGTGCTACATCACCAACGGAGTGCGGGGCAAGGTGGGCAATCTGTACCCCGACGGCCCAATATCCTCGTCTGTTCCCGACATCGAGTTGCCGTGGGTCGACGCAGCGTACATGTCGAGCAAGTACGACCTTGCGAAGGCCGAGTCGGCTGACCAACTTATGGGCTCGGAGTCGCGCGGAATCGTCAACACCACCGAAGTCACGACTCTCGGTAACCCATCCACATACGGTGGCACGAAGGCGACTTCTTCGCCGGCCGCCACGTCTGCATTCTACAAGTACATCGGCGCGTCGACCGGCCCCAAGGCACTTGGAATGGGAACCAACAACTTGACCATCGGCGCCACGTCGTTCGGTCGCTGGGAAGGCAACGGGTACCCGGTCGCCTCCGGCCTGCATGACGACTTCGCCTTCGACTACAACACAGGCACACTCTACGTCGAGGGTACGGTGTTCATCGACGGAGTCCTCACACTCGGTGATAGGGTGACGAAGTACGTCGGCAACGGCACGCTTGTGGTCAACAACAACGTGTTCATCCTGGGCGATCCGCGACCCAAAGACGTGCTGTCCAAGGAGCAGGCACTCGGAATCGTCACGCCGGGCGATGTGAGGATCGGCGAGTCGAACAACACCGCCCACTACATCGGCGGCATCTTTGCCAACGGCGTCGTCGGGCTCTATGGCGCGCAGGGGTCGGACCCCACTCGGGCAGAGGGTGCCATCCTTTGCGGCTCCATCTACGGAGACAAGCCGAACCTGAACATCCACATGAATTCAGAGCTCTCCGAGGCCGGCGTCGAGAGCCTGCCGGGTTCCGGTGGCGGCATCGTGTACCAGGGCACCTGGACGCGCAACTAGCGTTCAAGAGCCAGCCATCTGTTGCCGAATATGAAACATATGGTAGAATCCGCATCGGGAGTTTAGAGTTGTAGCATCAGTCGAAGTCACGTCGTAGCACTAGTGGTAGAAGGGGGACTCCTGTGGGCGCCTTCTCCCTCGGCACCCAGCCGATGCCCATCGGTCTCGATATCGGGACCGACCACATTCGCGCAGCCCAACTGAAGCCATCCGGCTCGGGGTTCGTGCTCGGCGCGTATGGGCGCGTCAATCTTCCTATGGGCGCGGTCGTAGAAGGCGAAGTCGTCGATACAGAAGCGGTTTCCTCGGCGATGAAGGAACTGTGGCGCCGGCACGGTCTTCACGGCAAGGACGTCTCGATCGGCGTGTCCAACCAGAAGGTCGTCGTGCGGCTGATCGATCTGCCATACATGGAGCGCGCTGAACTTGAGGGCGCGATCCAGTACCAGGCGCAGGACTACATACCGATTCCTATCGAGGACGCGATCCTCGACTTCCAGATAATCGGCGACTACATGACGCCGGCCGACGAGCACATGATGGAAGTGCTGCTTGTCGCCGCGCAGAAGGACATGATCGGCAATGCTGTGCTTGCCGTCGAGCAGGCGGGCCTGAAACTCGCTCAGATCGATGTGACCTCGTTTGCGATCGTTCGTTCGATCCTTGGCATGGGTGGCACGGTCCTGCCCGGTGAGGACGAAGCGATCGGCGAAGCGATCGGCGTCATTCACATCTCGTCCGGACTGACCAACATCGTGGTCGTTGAGCGCGAAGTCCCGCGCTTCACCCGCGTGTCGTCGATCGCCGGCAACCAGTTCACCCAGGCGATCGCCAACGTACTGAACCTCACTTTCGACGAAGCCGAGGAACTGAAGATTCGTGTAGGGCTTCCTGACATCGATTCCGCGGCGGCCCAGGCCGTTGTGCCCGATGTCGACCAGCAGACGTATCAGGTCGCCCAGGACGCTCTCGAGCGCGAGGTCAACAAGTTCATCGCCGAGGTCCGGCGGTCCCTCGACTACTACCTCACCCAGGCGACACAGGTGCGCACGATCCGCAAGATCTACATGACGGGCAGCGGTGCGCAGCTCTCCAACATGGCCGGCTACATCGAGAAGGGCCTCCAGGCGGAGGTCGTGCTTGCGGATCCGCTCCAGTGGGTTCAGGTGCCCGGCGGTCTTCAGGACCTCGTCCTGGCCGATCGAATGGGCTCCGCGCCGGTCGTCGGCCTTGCAATGGGGGGTGCGGTCTAGATGATCCGCATCAACCTTCTTCCTCGGGAGATCATCGAGAAGCGCAAGTTCGAGCGCCTGATCACCTTCGTCGCTCTTGGCGGGCTCGTCGTGTTTCTTGTTGTCGCGGCGGTGTGGGGTGTCATGGCGTGGCAGGTGGCTGGGCGCAACTCGCTGCTTCAGGCCGAGCAGGACACCGCTGTGACGTTGAGGAACAGCGCGGAGGCTCTGAAGGTCTTCGAGGACAAAGAGGGTGCTCTGGAGTCGCGGCTATCTATCGCCCGCGAAGCTCTCGCAAAGAGGGCCGACTGGGGGAGAATCGTCAACGAATTCTCGCTCGTGCTGCCGTCGGATGTGTGGTTGGACTCACTGTCAGGAGACGAGGAAAGTGGCCTGACTATCGATTGCAGCGCTCTTGATAGCGTGACGGATGTACCGGATTTCGGGCACAAGGCAGTGGCCAAGACACTAGTGCGACTCGCCGATCTTGAACTGGTGGATGAAGTGTGGCTCGTGTCTTCCACGAAGAGCGCCTACGAAGATACGGAAGACTATGTGATCACGTTCTCGATAACGACCGGAGTGGTGAGACCGGCGGCGCCGGACACGACAACGAACTCGAGCGAACCTGCCCCGCCAAGTCAGTCCGCTCAGTGAAATGACAGGTTAGCGAGATGAAACTCACTACACAACAGAAGCTCATCATCGCGATTCTCCTGATCGTCCTGGTTGCGGTCGCCGCGGTCTTCCTTCTCATCGTGCCGCAGTTTGGTGCCCTCGGCGATCTTGACGACCAGATAGCTCAGGCTCAGCAGGACCAG
Source organism: Actinomycetota bacterium (assembly GCA_030682655.1). Taxonomy (NCBI): domain Bacteria; kingdom Bacillati; phylum Actinomycetota; species Actinomycetota bacterium. Next base: position 24,382 of record JAUXNU010000127.1, read on the forward strand.
AAGGACGCTTCGCTTCTCCTGGAGACTCGCAAGGAGAAGAAGCTGCGTGCCAGCGAGACCGATGTGAAGCTGATGCGCCTCGCTAACGAGTTGCCGGAGACACCGGAACTGCCGGCGATGATCATCGAACTGCAGGACGTAGTGAACGAGTCCGGTCTCGAGTTCGCGTCACTGACTCCGGGGGAACCCACCCAAAGGCCGAGTGATGCGGCCGCTGAGCCGGAGTACTGGGCGATTCCAGTCTCTCTGACGGTTAGAGGTACCTGGCAGGACACCGTGGACGTCATACAGCGACTCCGCCGACTGACACGACAGATGAGAATCGTCAACTTCTCGACATCGAGGTACGAGCCCGACACCGATCTCTTGCCGAGCCGCACATTCGTGGAGACCTCGATCCAGCTCGAGGCATACTCTCTAGCTACCAAACAGGAGGGGCCGGACAAGACCGTACCTCCTGCCCCGGGCCAGTGACGGATCGGTGAGGAGACACCTGTGGTAGACGACATGACACCCCAGGACAGCTCTCTGTCTCCGGCAGAGGCCGCTCCCGTGTCCGGCGTTCCTGAGAAGGCCGGGGACTTCCTCTCGACATCCACGGGCAAGCTGATTGTCATCGGTGGCGCGGTTCTCGCCTTCCTTGTTGTCGCGGGACTCGTTGCGTGGGCCGTGTTCATGTTCGTACTTGAGCCGTCATCCTCTCCAGATACCGTCGGAGCCAACGATGCTGCTGCCGGGTCAAAGGAGGCCACTGCGAGCGCCGATGCTATCATAGAACCCGGCGGCGTACCCCTCAGCGATCTGTTCACCTTCAGGGACGTCTTCGAGCCGTTGATTGTCACGCCAGACGCATCGGAACTCGAGACCACGACGGGGTCTCCCACGTCTACGACTGCAACCTCCGACTCGGTGGCAGCACCGGATACGAGCAGTCAGACTCTGTATCTTCAGGACATCATCTCAGACAACGGGGTCGCGAGAGCTGTGCTGGTCTTCGAGGGCCAGGAGTACACTCTGGCCGAAGGCGAGTCCATTCCGGGCTCTCCGTGGGAAGTCCTCACAATCGGCACGACGAGCGTGACGATGCTCTACGGTGACGTGCAGGTGACGATCAGTATCGGCCAAGGCGTCACGAAGTAGTCCTCCGGGACTTGTGGGGTCATTCCGGTGGTAGAATTGCTCTACCGCAACGCCGTCCCCGGAGGAATCAATGCGCTACGTCACCTCGGGTGAGTCACACGGCAGGGTTCTCACGGCAGTCGTCACCCGGGTACCCGCCGGTATTCCTCTGACCCAGAAGGCGATTGATGACGATCTTGCCCGTCGGCAGGTAGGCTACGGGCGGGGTGGGCGGATGCGAATCGAGTCAGATCGTGGCTCCATTGTCTCCGGTGTGCGATTCGGCAGGACGATCGGGAGTCCTGTGACGATCGCCATCTCAAATCGCGACTGGGACAACTGGACAGACGTGATGTCTGTCTTTGGCGAGCCGGTCGACTCGGCCCGGGTGACCGCACCGCGTCCCGGGCATGCGGATCTTGCAGGGGTTCAGAAGACGGGCTCTCGAGACATTCGCGACATCCTTGAGAGGGCCAGTGCTCGTGAGACCGCGGCCCGCGTTGCGGCCGGTTCGGTCGCCCGAGCATTCCTGACGCAAATGGGCGTAGGGGTGGAGTCGTTCGTCCAGTCCATCGGCGATGTGGCGATGGACGATGTCGAAGACCCAGCTGCAATCGATGCCGCACTTGTGGATGCCAGCGACGTGCGTTGCCCCGACGAGGCGACTGCGAAACGGATGCGTGTGGCGATCGACGAAGCCCGTGAGGCGGGCGAGAGCCTCGGAGGCGTCTTCTGCGTGACGGCGACGGGTCTCGTCCCCGGACTAGGTTCGTACGCCGAAGCGTCCCGCCGTCTCGATGCAGGACTCGCCGCGGCCGTGTGCTCGATTCCCGCGATCAAGGGCGTTGAGTTCGGTGACGGGTTTCGGGCTGCCACGCGCCCGGGTTCCGGCGTTCATGACGAGATCCTGTTCGACGAAGGTCGGGGCTTCTACCGCAAGACCAATCATGCAGGTGGCGTCGAGGGCGGCATGACGAACGGGGAGCCGCTGGTGATTCGCGCAGCAATGAAGCCCATTCCGACACTCATGAAGCCGCTGGCCAGTGTGGATATGGACACTCATGAGCCAGTCGATGCTTCGAAGGAACGTTCAGATGTCTGTGCTGTCCCGGCGGCGGCCGTCGTTGCCGAGGCAGACGTGTCACTCGTTCTTGCCCGCGCCTACATCGAGAAGTTCGGCGGGGACTGTCTGGACGACACGATCTCCGCTGTTGCCGCATACCGTGCGAGGCTGCAGCCGTGAGTCACGTGTTCCTGGTCGGCTTCATGGGCGCCGGCAAGTCGACCGTCGGTCATCTGCTCGCCAAGGACCTGGGACACCCCTTCATCGACCTCGACGAAACCATCGAGCAGGACGAAGGCCGTTCGGTGACCCAGATATTCGCCGAGGACGGGGAGACGGGGTTTCGCTCGTTGGAGACGCGGGCCCTGCGCGCGCTAGGAGACGCGCCTCCATCGGTGGTGGCGTGTGGGGGAGGGGTGATCCTCGTCGACGAGAACAGGGCGCTGTTGGCCTGCGAAGGGCGTGTGGTCTACCTCGTTGTCACTCCCGGAGAGGCGCTTGCCCGCATTGGCGGAACCGAATCGCGGCCGCTCCTGGCAGGAGCCGGTGGTGTTGTGGCCGCAACCTCACTTCTGACAGCGAGGGAGTCGCTGTACCGGGCGTCTGCCGACATCGCCGTGGATACCACCGGCAAGGAACCGTCGACCGTCGCGAGCGAGGTCCTGGCGTTGCTGAAAGGGGTCGAGGTCGAGTGAGCGATGCGGTCAGGGTCCAGGTGATGACATCGTCAGGCCTCTATCCGGTGCACATCGGCTCCGGGATCGTGGACTTGTGCGGCTCTCTCGTGAGGGAGCACTCGACTGCTCGTACGGCGGCGGTTGTCACTGACTCGAACGTTCAAGCACTTCTCGGAGTGCGGGTCGTCGCTTCGCTTGAGGCTGCGCAGTTCCGCGTGGTTCAGGTCACGGTCGAACCGGGCGAGGCCAGCAAGAGTTGGGCGCGCGCAGGTGAGGTGCTCGAGGCGCTGGCTGCGCACGGACTCGACCGGGGAGACATCGTGGTGGCGCTTGGCGGTGGGGTGATTGGCGACCTCGCGGGGTTCTGCGCGGCGGTGTACATGAGAGGCATTTCCTACGCGCAGATCCCCACGACACTTCTGGCGCAGGTGGACTCATCTGTCGGTGGCAAGACCGCAGTGGACCTGGCGGCAGGCAAGAACCTCGCGGGCGCGTTCCTTCAACCGCGTGCGGTGGTCGCGGATACCGATTCGCCTCGAACCCTGTTGGAGCTGGAGTGGCGGAGCGGACTCGCCGAGATCGCGAAGTCGGCGGTACTTGACGGCGAGGAGTTCCTGTCGTGGCTTGAGACGCACGCCCAGGGTCTCGTGGACCGTGATCCCGAGACGGTCAAGCACGCAATCCAGGCATCAGTCGAGTTCAAGGCGCGCATCGTGGCTGGAGACGAGCGAGAATGCGGCGTGAGGGAGTGCTTGAACCTGGGGCACACTCTCGGACATGCCATCGAGAAGGTGGCCGGGTATGGCGCGGTCGGCCACGGACTTGCGGTTGCCGAAGGGATGCGCTTCTCGGCGCGGCTGGCCGCACGCATCGAAGCAGTGTCGCCTGAATTCGTGAGCAGACAGGAAGCGCTTCTAGATGCACTCGGTCTCGTTGAGCTCTCCTCGGTGTACGATAGCGAGATGATCCGTACGGCGATGTCTTCGGACAAGAAGGTGCGCAACGGCGCCGTGCGTTTCGTGCTTGCCACGAGCCCCGGAGAGCATGTGGTACGCGGGGTCGACGGCGGTGTGCTTCAGGAGGAGCTGCGCGAGTGGATGCGCGAGAGGGGTTGAGATCGTGATACGCGTGCTCGTCATCAACGGACCGAACCTGAATCTCCTTGGAACGAGGGAGCCGGATATCTACGGCTCGACGACTCTCGCCCAAATCGAGGCGCTGGTGACCCAACAGGCTGCCGATGAGGGCGTGGAGGTCGGATTCTTGCAGTCGAACCACGAGGGCGCAATCATCGACGCATTGCAGCAGGCACCTGGAGACTACGACGCTGTCGTGATGAATCCGGGTGCCTTCACTCACTACTCGTACGCGCTGCGGGACGCGGTTGCGGGAGCCGAGCTGCCCGTGATCGAGGTGCACCTGAGCAACATCGCGGCCCGCGAGGAGTTTCGTGCGTCGAGTGTCATCGCACCGGCATGCATCGGTCAGATATCGGGATTCGGCGTCGGCTCGTACCTGCTCGGCGTTCGCGCCGCCGCTCAGAGCGTTCGGGGCGACGCATGATAGCGGATCGAAGGCTCTCGGCGACCAGGCTCAAGCTGGCACAGCGTCACTCCTCAGCGATCGTCGTGACGAGCGTTTCCAACGTTTCATATCTGACCGGCTTCGAGAACGTATTCGATAGCGAAGCCAACGTCGCCCTGCTGATCACCTCGGACATCGCTTGCGTCTACACCGACTTCCGCTATGCCGAGGCGGCCGAAGCGGCGGCCGTAGGGACACCTTGGATAGTCTGCGTGCCCAAGGAATCGCTCTACATCGAGTTGTGCGCATATGCCGCAGAGCGGGGAATCGATGAAGTTGCACTTGAGTCGTCGGTGCCCTACGGACGATTCCGGTTCGTCTCCGAGCAGTTCCAGGGCCGGGTCGAGGTCGTGGACGCATGGATCGAGGAGATCCGTCAGGTCAAGGAGGCCGCGGAGATCGAGCGCATCTCGGTCGCGGCCGACTTGACCGATCGGGCGCTTGAGCACGTGAAGGGACAGATCGTTTCCGGTGCGCGTGAGTGCGACATAGCGCTTGCGATCGAGGTCTTCATCCGGCAGAACGGCGGAGACGCAGTTGCGTTCGACCCCATTGTCGCGAGCGGACCGAACTCGTCACGTCCACACGCGAAAGTGTCGGACCGCCAGTTCGAGGTCGGGGACTTCGTCACTGTGGATCTGGGCGCGCGTGTGAGTGGCTACTGCTCTGATCTGACGAGGACCTTCGTGATTGGCAGCGCAAGCGATCGTCAACGTGAGATCTACGACGCGGTCCTCGCCGCAAACAAGGCAGGCATTCTCGCGGCACGCGCCGGTGTTCGGGGGATGGACATCGATCGGGCGGCACGGGACGCGCTGGGTCAGCATGGACTGGCCGAGGCGTTCGGCCATGGCCTGGGTCACGGGGTCGGTATCGACGTTCACGAGATGCCAAGTGTCAGTCCGCGTGGCCGGGATGCCGTCCACGCAGGCTCTGTCGTCACGATCGAGCCGGGCGTGTACATTGAGGGTTTCGGCGGTGTTAGAATTGAGGATTTGGTGGTCATTGAAGAGGGTGGTTGCCGTGTCTTGTCCGCCGCCCCAAAGGAGCTGATCGAGCTCTAGAACCGAGGGAAGGTACAAGATCTATGGCGGTGTCTACGAACAACTTCAAGAACGGCATGTGCATCATCTACAGCGACAAGATGTGGATCATCGCCGAGTTCCAACACGTGAAGCCGGGCAAAGGAGGTGCGTTCGTACGCACCAAGCTCAAGGAGCTCAAGACCGGACGCGTGGTCGACGTGACCTTCAGGGCCGGCGAGAAGCTCGAAGACGTCCGCGTGGAGACCAAGAGGATGCAGTATCTCTACGGCGACGGGTCGTCGTTCCACTTCATGGATAGCGCGAGCTACGAGCAGGTCGAACTGAACGCCGACTTCGTCGGTGACACGGCGAAGTGGCTCAAGGAGAATGATGAGGTGGAAGTCCTGATCGCAGGGGGAGAGATGATCGGTGTTGAACCCCCTATGTTCGTCGAGTTGGTGGTCGTGGAGACAGACCCAGGATTCAAGGGCGATACCGTGCAGGGCGGCACCAAGGCGGCCACACTGGAGACGGGTGCGGTCATCCAGGTACCGATGTTTGTGAACACCGGCGAAACACTGAAGGTGGACACGCGCGACGGAAGCTATATCACGCGCGTGTAGCCTCGTACCCGCACACCTTGTCGTATATACTAGCCAAACCGACGCGACGGCAATGCGACCTCGCGCCGGTTTTGTACACTCAGATTCCGAGGAGAGAACGGCATGCGTCCAGTGCATATCACCGATACGACCTTGCGAGACGCCCACCAGTCGTTGTGGGCTACGCGCATGCAGATCGCTGACATGCTGCCGATTCTCCGCAAGACGGACTCGGTGGGTTACTGGTCCTTGGAGGTCTGGGGTGGTGCGACGTTCGATGCAGCACTCAGGTTCCTTGACGAGAACCCATGGGAGCGCCTACGCATCATCAAGCAGCACTGCCCGAAGACTCCGCTTCAGATGCTTCTACGAGGCCAGAACCTCGTGGGTTACCGGCACTACAGCGATGAGATCGTCAGGCGGTTCGTTCACGCGTCGAAGCGGAACGGTATCGACATCTTCCGGGTGTTCGATGCGCTCAATGACATCCGAAACGTCGAGGTGTCGGCCGAGGCGATCAAGGAATGCGGCGGGCACTTCGAAGGAGCCATCAGCTACACGGTCAGCCCTGTGCACACACTGGACAGCTACCTCGAGTACGCACAGCAGCTCAAGGACATCGGAGCCGATACGATCTGCATCAAGGACATGGCGGGAATGCTCACGCCCTTTCGCACCGAGAAGATGGTGACTGCCCTCAACAACCAGATCGGGCTGCCCGTTCACGTGCACTGTCACTACATCGGCGGCATGGCACCGATGAACTATCTGAAGGCCGCCGAGGCAGGTGCGGAAATCATCGACACCGCAGTGGTGGCGCTGGCGTTCGGGAACAGCCAGCCTGCTGTCGAGATGATCGTCGCGGCGCTGAAGGAGTCGCCCTACGACACGGGCCTCGATCTGGATCTGCTGTTCGAGATCGCTGAATACTGGGAGGCGGTCCGCATGCGCAAGAAGCTCAAGCGCGGCGTGACATCGCTCCTGCACATGGAGGTCTTCTCTCATCAGGTTCCGGGCGGCATGATGAGCAACCTCGTGAGCCAGCTTGAACTCCAGAAAGCACCCGACCGGCTCCCGGACGTGCTTGCCGAGATCCCGAAGGTGCGCGCCGAGGTTGGATTCCCACCGCTCGTCACCCCCATGTCCCAGATCGTGGGCACGCAGGCTGTCATCAACGTGCTTACAGGCAAGCGCTGGGCCGTCGTGCCCAAGGAGATGAAGGACTACATCAAGGGGCATTACGGGAAGGCTCCCGGCCCCATGGACGAGACTGTCGTTGCGAAAGCCCTCGGCAAGGACGAGCTGCTGCCGCCGGACGTTCGGCCTGGCTCGCTAGTGTCGACGACATATGCGGAGGTCGAGGCGGAGATCGGCGACCTCGCGCACTCGGAAGAGGACGTACTCATGTACGCCCTCTTCCCGAACGAAGCAAAAACCTATCTCACGCTCCATCAGGAGGGTGCCGAGAAGGCGGTCTTCATGATGGGCGAGGAGATCGAGACCATGATGGAGGGAGAAGAGCCCGTGGACGTGAACCAGATACGCGAGCTCATCAAGATCGTTGAGACGGCAGGCGTGAGCGAGGTCGTTGTAGAAGAGGGCGGCGTCAAGATCATCGTGCGCAAGGGTGGGTTTGCCGAGATGACCTCGGTGGCACCTGCTGCGGCCGCCGCCCCGCCGCCGGCTGCTGATGCCAGCGCGCCTCAGGACGTTGCCGTACGGGATGCGGCCGAGCGCCCGGCGACCTGGCGTACGGTGACTTCGCCAATGGTGGGGACGCTCTACCACGCCGCATCACCCGGCGCCGACCCCTTCGTGTCGGTCGGTGACACCTTCGACGAGGGTGAAACGCTTTGCATCCTTGAAGCCATGAAACTGATGAACGAGATCGCAGCCGAAGAGCCCGGCACCGTGCGTGAGGTTTGCGTCGGAGATGCAGAAGCCGTCGAGTACGGTACCGTGCTGTTCTACTACGAGCCGCTCGGGTAGCGCGGATGTTTGAGAAGATCCTGATTGCGAACAGGGGTGAAGTCGCGCTGCGCGCGATTCGAGCGTGTCGCGAAATGGGCGTGGCTACCGTAGCGGTCTATTCCGAAGCTGATCGTGACTCCCTGCACACGCGCATGGCCGACGAGGCCGTGTGCATCGGTCCTCCGCCCTCGACGCAGAGCTATCTGAGTATGCCCAACATCATCTCGGCGGCGGTCACGACGGGTGCACAGGCGGTTCATCCCGGCTACGGGTTTCTCGCGGAGAACGCGGCGTTCGCCCGCGCTGTCGCGGACTCCGGGCTGGTGTTCATCGGCCCGTCGCCTGAGGCCATCGAGCGGATGGGCGACAAGGCGGTGGCCCGACAGACGATGATGGCGGCCGGCGTGCCCTGCGTTCCCGGCAGCGAAGGTCCCGTCGCGACGGCCGCGGAAGCGCTCACCTTCGCCGAGGAAGTGGGGTTCCCGGTGCTTATCAAGGCCTCGGCGGGCGGAGGCGGCAAGGGCATGCGCGTCGCCGAGAGCGCCGGTGAGCTTGAGTCGAACTTCACGGCGGCCAAGACAGAAGCCGCTGCGGCGTTCGGCAATGACGTCGTCTACATCGAGAAGTACCTGACGCGCACTCGACACATCGAGATGCAGGTACTTGCCGACACCCATGGCAATGCGATCCACCTGTTCGAACGGGATTGCTCGGTTCAGCGGCGCCACCAGAAGCTCATCGAGGAAGCGCCATCCACGGCTCTCACCCCTGAGCTTCGTGCGGCAATGGGTGACGCGGCCCTTCTTGCGGTGAGGGCGGTTGACTACGTGAACGCAGGCACCGTTGAGTTTCTGCTCGACACGGACGGCTCGTTCTACTTCATGGAGATGAACACGCGGGTGCAGGTCGAGCACCCGGTCACCGAGCAGGTCACGGGCGTCGACATCATCAAGGAGCAGCTGCGCATCGCGGCCGGAGAGCCGATGCGACATGCGCGTCAGGAGGACGTCATTCTGCGCGGGCACGCTATCGAGTTCCGCATCAACGCCGAGGACCCGGAGCACAACTTCCGTCCGCATCCGGGCGAGGTCAGACTTTACAATCCTCCCGGCGGCTTCGGTGTACGCGTGGACAGCCACCTGTACTCGGGCTACACGGTTCCTCCGTACTACGATTCTCTCCTTGGCAAGCTGATCGTGTGGGGTGAAACGCGCGAGGACGCCATCGCGCGGGCTCGGAGGGCGCTCGATGAGTTCATCATCGTTGGAATCCCGACGACGATCCCGTTCCATCAAGCAGTAATCGAGATCGACGCGTTCCAGCGCGGCGACGTATATACTGATTTCGTCGAAACGTACATGTCGTAGCGACCGGCATTGACCGCGAGATGAGGTGCACTGGATGTCCGAAGAGATCAGGCTGGACGGCCTTGGCCTTGCGCCCGGTGTTCTCGAGACTATCGTGACCCTCGCTGCCAAGAGTGTGGAGGGCGTGGCATGCATATGCGGTCATGGCCTGGCCGGTCTTGCCCAGAAGGCCGTCAGCAAGCCAGGCAAGGCACCGAAGCCCGTGGAGATTCAGGTAGAAGACGGATCCGTTTCGGTTGCGCTGCACGTTGAATTCGACTACGGCAAGCCCTTGAGGGCCGTAGCTGTCGCCGTGCAGGAAGCGGTTGCGGACGCCGTTCGCAACCAGGTCGGCGTGCCGGTGCGCGCGGTCAATGTCTTCGTGGACGGCATCGTTTTCAAGGGCTGACAAGCCCCCGAGCAGATCGGCGTCCAAATCAGACATGCTTGAGCGCACGCGGGCCAGACGACAGGCTCTTCAGATCCTCTATCAGCGAGAGATCACCGGCGACGATGTCGGGCAGATCTTGGAGCATCGCTCATACAGCGCCGAGGACGGCGAACCCTCGGCGTTTTGCACGTCTCTGGTTGAGGGTGTCGAAGCCAATCTCGATGAGATCGACGAGCAGTTGTCCGCGATTTCGGAACACTGGACCGTTCTGAGAATGCCCCTGGTCGATCGCAACATCCTGCGGCTGGCGGTGTATGAGATACTTCATGTCGACGACATTCCGGATTCGGTCTCGATCAACGAAGCGGTCGAGATGGCTAAGACCTACGGTGGCGAAGACTCGTCAAAGTTCGTCAACGGAGTCCTTGGCCGGCTGGCGGAGATTCGAGTGACTCGCGAGACGGGAGACTCCGGCGAGGATGGCTGACGAGAAGCACACATTTGCGGGTACGAGGACGCGTCTGGAGGAGATCGTCGTCCAAGTTCGCAAGAAGGACACCTCACTCGAACAGAGCCTCGATCTTCTCGAGGAGGGCGTTCGCCTGGCGAATGTCTGCACCGAGCTGTCCGACCATACCGAGTGGCGATCAGTGGTCGATGACGCGTCCGACTCGACGGTTCCGATGGGGGACGATCTGGTCGATGGCGCGCAGTCGCTCGATGCGAATACGGAGACCGGCGCCGACGAGGGCGAGCCGGACGTGGAGGCCGACGACGATGGGGTGGGTCACACTGTGCCGGCTGTCGGGAACGAGGCAGGCGAGTAACGCGCCGTTGACCGGCTTGCGGGTCCGCTCGATTCGAGCGAACGGGGGGTCTATGCTGGTTCGTAGATCGGCGGTTCCCACGACCACTTGCATGTGGAGATGAAGACCACTTGAGTTCCGAGCGAATTCTTGACACCATACACACCCCTGATGACCTGCGTGAACTCGACGCGGAAGCGCTCAGTACCCTGGCTCGGGAGATTCGCGAGATGCTGGTGAACACGGTCTCGGAGACAGGTGGTCATCTGGCGCCCAACCTGGGTGTCGTAGAGCTCACAATCGGGATGCATCGGGCATTGAACTGCCCGTACGACAAGATAATCTGGGACGTCGGGCATCAGTCCTACGTGCACAAACTGCTGACAGGCAGGCGCGATTCATTCAGTACGCTGCGTCAGTACGGTGGCATATGTGGCTTTCCGAAACGGGCAGAGAGCGCGTTCGACACTTTCGACACCGGGCACGCGTCCAACTCGCTGTCTGTCGCGCTTGGCCTCGCTGCGGCCCGGGATGCGCACGGTGGCAAGGAGCACGTCGTCGCGGTCATCGGCGACGGATCGATGACCGGCGGAATGGCGTTCGAGGCGCTGAATCACATGGGTCATCTCGGCGCCCGCGTCATCATCATCCTGAACGACAACGAGATGTCGATCGCTCAGAACGTGGGTGCGCTAGCGTCGTATCTCGCTCGCGTTCGTCTCGACCCTCGCTACAACCGGCTTCGTGATGATGTTGAGAGCGCTCTCGGCAAGACGAGACTCGGTGCGGCGATGGTCGCTGCCGGTGAAGCTGCCAAGGAGTCCGTCAAGCAGCTGATCGTACCGGGCATGCTCTTCGAGGAACTCGGACTGAAGTACGTCGGCCCCATCGACGGGCATGACGTGGCAGCGGTGCAGTCCGCGGTCGCGCGGGCGAAACAGGTTGATGGACCCGTGATCATACATGCGGTGACGCGCAAGGGTGCCGGCTACGCGCATGCCGAGGACAAGCCAGACACGTTCCACGGAATCAGTCCGTTCTCAGTAGAGACCGGCGAGGTCAACGGATCAGACGGTCCTCTCACGTACACGGAAGCCTTCGGCCAGTCGATCATCTCCGAGGCTGGTCGTGACGAACGTATCGTCGCCATCACCGCCGCAATGCCCGCCGGAACCGGTCTCGACCGCTTCGCGGAGGCCTTTCCGGACCGCTTCTACGATGTCGGGATTGCCGAGCAGCACGCAGTGGGGCTCGCCGCCGGGCTTGCGCTCGGTGGCCGGCTTCCGGTGGTGGCCATCTACTCGACCTTCCTGCAACGTGCGTACGACCAGGTCATCATGGATGTCGCCCTTCAGGACCTTCACGTGGTCTTCTGTCTTGATCGGGCAGGGCTGGTTGGGGAGGACGGCCCTACGCACCACGGTGTGTTCGACCTGACGTATCTGCGAGCCGTGCCCAACCTGATGATCCTCGCACCGGCCGATGAGGCCGAGCTTGCCAACATGCTGCACACTGCTCTGCTGGCCGATGGACCGGTGGCGATCCGCTATCCCCGTGGCAAGGGGACGGGTGTCGGTCTGCCCGATGAGCCGGTTGTTCTCGAGGCCGGTCGTGCGGAGATCCGGAGAACCGGTACAGATGTCGCTCTGCTCGCCATCGGCAGGATGGTCAAGACTGCGCAGCAGGCCGCGGAGCTTCTCGCCGAGGGCGCGGTCGAGGCGAGCGTCGTGAACATGCGTTGGCTCAAGCCGTTGGACCTGGAGACGATCTCATGGGCGGCGGCGAACCATGACCTGGTGGTGACAATTGAGGAGAATACCGGTCAGGGGGGCATGGGCTCCGCTGTTCTCGAGGCGCTTTCGGACCTCGGAACTGAGATTCCCGTGCAGCGCCTGTCGATTCCCGACTGCTTTGTCACCCACGGGGCGATGGACAAGCTCCTGGCGGAGGTCGGGCTCACGCCGGATGGGATACGGGGGGCGGTCCTTGGCAGGTTGATGGGCCTGGGACGGGACGGCACGTCCGAAACCGTTTGGAGTGGAACCGATGACGCGACGCCGAGCCGACGTCGTCATCGTTGAGCGCGGGCTCGTCGCGTCGCGGGAGCGCGCGCGGGCCGCGATCATGGCCGGCGAGGTCCGCGTCGGTGATGAACCGGTGACCAAGGCCGGTCAGCTGATCGATGACAACGCAGAGATCGAGATACGCCGCCACGCTGACTACGTGTCCCGCGGCGGGCAGAAGCTGGAAGGCGCGTTCCGCGTGTTCGGAATCGACCCGCGAGACGCTCGGGCAGTGGACGTGGGCGCATCGACCGGAGGTTTCACGGACTACCTGCTTCAGCACGGCGCAGAGCACGTGTGTGCCATCGATGTCGGGTATGGGCAGCTGGCATGGTCACTGCGCCAGGATCCCCGAGTGTCGGTGTTCGAGCGAACCAACATCCGCACGGCTGAGCCGGATGATGTGGGAGCGCCGTTCGATCTGGCGGTCGTGGATGTGTCTTTCATCAGTGTCGGGAAAGTGCTGCACAAGGTGTGTTCGATGCTTCGACCGGGTGGTCAACTCGTGGCGTTGGTAAAACCTCAGTTTGAGGCCGGTAAGGGTCGTGTGGGAAAACGTGGAGTGGTCCGCGAACCTGCGATCCACGAGGAGGTGCTCGAACGGGTCCTTGGCGCGGTTCGAGAAGAAGGTCTTGTCCCCCTCGGACTGACATGGTCGCCTATCACGGGGCCCGAAGGTAACATTGAGTTCTGGATATGGGCGTCAGATGACGGTGAGGAAGTGGGCGTGTCCGTTTCGGAGGTCGTCGGGGCTGCTCACCGGGAGCTGGGGAGATAGTGCGCGTACTCATTGTTCCGAATGCGGGTAATTCGGTCGCGCTCGCTTCGGCGCGCGAGGTCGTGGCGTCGCTTGCGGCGGGAGGGTTCGACCCCGTCCTCACCAGCGATGATGCCGAGGCTTCAGGACTGAAGGACTTCGGGGTCCCGGTCACTGAGATCGGAGAGCCCGGGCTGGTTGTCTCTCTCGGCGGCGATGGGACGATACTGAAGGCCGTCCACCTGCTCGGTCCGATCGAAGTGCCGATCCTTGGCGTGAACATGGGCAAGCTCGGCTTCCTCACCGGTGCGCCCTCGGAGGGGCTGCACGATGCCGTGGCGTCGGCCTTGGCAGGGGAAGGGCAGATCGAGCGACGCGAGACACTCGAGGCGATCGTCGTCATGGGTGGCCGGGAGGTCGGGCGCTATCGCGCCCTGAACGAGGTCTTCGTGGGACGCGGGGCGTCTGGTCGCGTGATCGAAGTATCCCTCTCTGTGAGTGGTACGCCGATGATGTCTTTCACCGGCGATGGTGTTATCGTCGCGACCCCAACGGGATCGACCGCATATGCGCTTTCGGCCGGAGGGCCGATCGTGTCACCCTCGGTTCCGTGCAACGTGGTCGTTCCCGTCGCGCCTCACACGCTGACGACGCGCTCGATGGTGATCGGTTCATCCGACGTCGTCGAGATTCGCTTGCCGGATCCCGCACGGCGCGACGGTTGCGTCTCCGTGGACGGCGAGTTGACCCCTTGTCGTAGAGACATAGAATCGGTGACCGTGTGTCGAAGCGAGAGTGACGTCCTGCTCGTGAAGCTCGATGGACGTGACTTCTATGAGGTTGCTGCTGCCGAGTTCCTCGGAGGCTAGACGTGCTCGAGGAGCTTCATGTGCGTGATCTTGCACTCATCGAGGACGTGCGTCTTGAGTTTGGGCCGGGCATGACCGTGCTCACCGGGGAGACCGGGGCTGGGAAGACCGCGCTGGTTGGTGCTCTCAAGCTGCTCGTCGGGGAGCGTGCCGATTCGACGCTCGTGCGTGCGGGGGCGCAGGAAGCGCTGGTCGAGGGGCGGGTCGTCGGCACTGACGGCGAACTGGTCGCGGTCAGGAAGGTGAGCGCCGACGGGAGATCAAGGTGCTGGATCGACGGGGGCATGGCGACCGTGGGTCAGCTCGCCGAGGGCCTTGGCCCGCACTTCGACCTGCATGGACAGCACGAGCACCAGGCCCTTCTCTCGCCTCCGCAACACGTCGGCTATCTTGATCGACACATCGGAGAGGCCGCAACGGGGGCTCTCGCGGCCTATCGCGTCGCACTCGGGGGGTACCGCGACGCGGTGTCGACTCTGCGCCGCCTCGAGTCCGAGTTGGCCGATTCGGAGAGGACGGGCGACTACCTTCGGTTCGTGACCCGGGAGATCGAGGCCGTTGCGCCGCACCCCGGCGAGGATGCGGAGATCGATCGCAGACTGCCGATGATGGAGCACGGCGAGCGTCTAACGGCGGCGGCAAGCGAGGCGTTCGCGTCACTTCGATCCGACGGCGGCGCGGGAGACGCGCTTGCTCGCGCGCAGTCCGTGCTGGCCCGTGTTGCGGGGCTCGACCCGGCTCTCGATTCGCTGACCGACCGGCTTACGGTCGCGCTTGCGGCCGTCGACGACATCGGTGGGGAGATCCGGGACTATGGTGGCGCCATCGAGTACGACCCGGCGGCACTGAATACCGCACAAGCCCGACTCTCCGCGCTCGCATCGCTCAAGAAGAAGTACGGACCGCACCTGGACGACGTCATCCGGACTGCGGCGGAGTCTGCGGAGCGGCTCGACCGGCTGGAGTGCGGCGCGTCGAGCCTGGGGGAGGCGCAGGACCGGGTCGCCACGGCGAAAGGAGACCTCGAGGCCGCAGCCGGGCAGCTTGCGGACGTCAGGGGAAGGGCCGTGCCGGGTTTCGTGAGTGCCCTCGGCGATGCGGTCTCCGATCTCGCTATGGGCGGTGTGCGGTTTGACGTCGGAACGGCCGACCTCGCATTCGAAGAATGGACCGAGGACGGGCCGCAGCGAGTGGAGTTTCTCTATGCTCCCGGGTCGGATCAGCCTGCGCGGCCCCTTTCGAAGATAGCCTCGGGCGGTGAGGTCTCACGGGTCATGCTTGCGATGAAGGGCGTGCTCGGCAAAGCGGATCGGGTGCCGGTACTGGTGTTCGACGAGATCGACGCGGGAATCGGAGGCGCGACGGCGGACGCTGTCGGGCGGCGTTTGAGACAGCTTGCCGCGGATCATCAAGTGCTGGTGATAACCCACCTTGCGCAGGTCGCGGTTCACGGGGACGCGCACATCGTCGTCGAGAAGACCGACGAAGACGGCGCGGTTCGAACGAGGGCCCGCGAGATCGACGAACAAGAGCGCGTGCTGGAGATCGCGCGCATGCTGTCGGGAAGCGATACGGGAACGAGCAGGGCGCATGCCGAGGAACTTCTGGCGTCAGCCCGGGCATGACGGTGGAGCTCAGCGTTCACGCGGCCTGCGCATGCTTCTGGTAGAATCGCGGGTCAGCCGTTTCTGACGGGCGGGGTTCGTCGGTTCGGACGGGCCGTACCTGTCTTGTACGTGGGGTGTGGAGATGCGACATCAGGGCACGGCCCGGCTGGACAAGCGGACGAAGGACCTCGTCAAGAGGCTTGGCAGGGACGACATCGCGATCATCGACCACGTCGATATGGATCGCGTGAGTGCTGAATCGCTGCTCGAGACCGGGACAGAAGTCGTCATCAACGCCGAGAGGTTCATTTCCGGCGTCTACCCGAACGTCGGCCCGCTCCTGCTCGCTCGTGGCGGAGTGCGCCTGATCGACGATGTCGGCCCAGAGATATTCCAACGCGTGCGCGAGGGCGATGCGATCGATGTTATCGGCAATGAGGTCCTTCTTGCGGGAAACGTTGTCGCGCGCGGAACACGCCTCACCGTGGAAACCATCGAAGCTGCCATGGAGCAGGCCAAGGACGGACTCGAGGAACAGCTGGACAAGTTCGCGCGCAACACCTTGGAGTACCTGGAGCGGGAGAAGTCGCTTCTCACCGACGGGACGAACGTGCCAGCCACCCGTACCGAGTTGCATGGCAGGCATGCACTTGTCGTAGTCCGAGGCTACGACTACAAGGCCGATCTCGACGCACTCAAGCCGTACATCCGCGAGATTCGACCCGCTCTTGTAGGTGTGGACGGCGGAGCTGATGCGATCATAGAAGCTGGCTTCAAGCCGGACATCATCATCGGGGACATGGACTCGGTCAGCGACGATGCGCTGCTCTCCGGTGCGGAGATCATCGTGCATGCCTATCCAGACGGGCGTTGCCCCGGCATGGAAAGGCTGGATGCGCTCGGTGTTCGCGGGGTAGCGTGGCCTCTGGCAGCAACAAGCGAGGATCTCGCGCTTCTTCTGGCATATGAGTCAGGAGCTGACCTTGTGGTCGCGGTTGGGACTCACGCGAACCTCGTGGAGTATCTTGACAAGGGGCGCAAAGGGATGGCTTCCACGTTTCTCGTCCGGCTCAAGGTCGGGCCTAAGCTCGTCGACGCGAAAGGCGTCAACAAGCTCTACCGGACATCGGTCGGACCAACGGATCTCATGTTGCTTGTGGGTGCGGCTCTTGTTGCGGTGAGCGTGATCGTGATGATCTCGCCCATGGTTCGCCAGATGCTATCGCTGCTCTTGCTGCGAGTTCGCACGATATTGGGTATCTAGCTACCTCAGACGACGAGGAGTCGCTGCATGTACAACCTTCGCTACCATATCGCGTCGCTCGTGGCGGTCTTCCTTGCAATGGCGATCGGCCTGCTCCTTGGCACTATCGTCGTCGAGAGAGGTACTTTCGACAGGCAGCGCGATTCGATCGTGGAGAGCCTTCAGGATGAGTTTCGCACGCTTGCCGATGAGAACGATGTGCTTCGCACGGACAACGAGCACCTCGACGCTTTCGTAGGTGACCTGGTCCCCGCTCTCACGGGCGATGTCCTTGCGGGCAAGAGGTTCCTGGTGATCGCGTCGACCGGTAGAACCGACGGGCTCGGGGCTGTGACCCAGGCCATCGGGCAGGCCGGCGGAGAGGTGATAGTGGCGACGGAGAGCGAAGCCGGGATGGCACTTGCTGATCCCGCGGTCTCTCAGGTAGCGACACCGGTGGTGGGGGATCTGACGGGTGACGATCTGGTTTCGGCAGTCTCGAAGACGCTTGCTGCCGAGTGGGCGACTCCGGGCGTCGATCGCCCTCTCACAGATGCGCTGAGCGAAGCAGGTGCGATTCGCTTCGATCCCGCACTGCGGGAAGACGTGTTTGTGGATGGTGTGATCGCGATGGCTGCGTGGGACGGTGTACCAGATGACCTCGCGCTGAGGATAGCCGAGGAGCTTTCCCGGGTGGGCCGGATCAGCATCGGTGCGGAGGCCGGGACGAATCCGACGGGCGTCGCTGCTGCGAGTGCAGCGCAAGGTCTGTCTGCCGTCGACAACGCCAGCAGCGCCGCCGGGCGGCTGTCTGTGGTGTGGCTGCTCGCCGGACGGGCAAAGGGCTACTTCGGAACCGGGGATGCCGCTGACGCGCCATGGCCGACGATGGAGACGAAGACGGGCTCGCCGAAGGACTAGGCGGGGGTGCGACGACGCTCGAACGCAAGCCGCGCCAACGCCCGTCCGACATGGACGAACTGCTGTCCCCTGTGGGCAAATCCCGTCAGATCGCGACCGGTTGCTGCGTGACTCATCGTGGTCGGTATCTCGATGACACGCATTCCCGCGCGCAGCGCGCGGACGGTCAGGGCGACTTCGACCCCGTATCCGAATGCGAAAGGCGTCACGTTCGCGAGACAACGGGCCGACAGCGCTCTTTGACCTGAGAGCGGGGCCTGTGCCACGAACCCGCCACCCATTCGAGCGATCCCCCAACGTGCGAGACCCTTGACGAGACCGACACCGGCTTTGCCCGCAGGGCGCGGGAATGCGGCAATCACCAAGTCCGCGCGTCCTTCGGAGACCGGGTCGAGAAGAAGCTGGCCCTGCTCCGCAGACTGGCCCAGGTCCCCGTCGAGAAGCAGGAGCACCTCGATCTCCTCGGCCAGATGGGCGATGCCGGTGTCGAGGGCCGCGCCTTTGCCCACGTTGTCGGGCAGGGCGAGCACTTCGGCCCCCGCAGCCCGTGCGACTTCGGCCGTCGAGTCGGTGGAGCCGTCGTCGACGACCAGGACACGGTCGACACCGCGGATGGAGCGTGCGGCGATCACGGTCGCGCCGATGAGATCGGCTTCGTTGAAGGCGGGGATGAGTGCGACGACGCTCATCGAGATCGCCCTGTCAGTCCCACGATGCCTCTCCGGATGAGCGCCACGCCCTCTGGGATCTCGGGTACGCGCAGGAGGGCTGCGATGCCGTAGGTGACGCCAAGACCGAGCGAGCCGGCGATGGCGAGCTGGACGAGGAATCCGGCGCGCGCGTCGGAAAGACCGCGAGTCGCATACAGCAGGCCGACGACGACCGCCGCCCCAGCCGTTGATGCGACAAGCATCCGGGCCAGAATGGAGACGACGCCGCGCATGTCGAACGCGCCGATGCGGCGGCGAAGGACAAACAGGAGGGCGACGAGGCTTATGGACGCGAACACCGCATCGGAGATAGGGATGCCCCGTAGTCCAAGCCCCTTCCAGCTCCCGATGCCGACTGTGAGGGTCGCGTACAGCGAAACCTGGACGACGGTCGCCGCGCCGTTGACGAGCATCGGCGTCTTGGTGTCCTGCATCGAGTAGAAGGTCCGGATGAGGAACATGAACATTGCGAAGAAGAACAGCGCCACGCCCCACCAGACGAGTACTTCGGCGACGACCGGTATGTCCTCGGCAGTGAAACGACCGGCGCGATACAGGGTGGTCAGTGGTGTGGCCAGCGTGACAAGCATGGCCGCCATCGGCAGCATGAGGACGCCGGTGATGCGGAGTCCCCTGCCGAAGGTCAGCTTGAAACTCGACCAGTCGTTGCGTCCGGCCTGGTCGGAGAGCTCGGTGAAGATCGCCGTTGCCAGAGCCACGGCGAAGATGCCGTATGGAAGCTGGTAGAACATCCACGCGTACATCAGTGTCGCCGGTCCTTCGGGGGAGACCTCGAAGGCGTAGGCGTTGCGGAAGGACACGGCGATCAGGTTCGTGACGACGTAGAGCACCGTGGGAACTGCCATCTTGCCGAGCCGGCGCATTCCCGGGTGCTTGAAATCGATGCGCAAGGTGTACGCAGGTTTGAGTCTGAGCAGGCTCGGGAGCTGCACGGCGAACATGGCGAGCACTCCGAGAGACGTGCCGACTGCCAATCCGATTCGGGCCAGCTCAGGATTCGTCTCGCGGAAGGGAACGTAGAAGCCCAGCAGAGTGACGATCACAACAAGGTTGTTGAACACGGGGCCGATAGTCGGCCAGAAGTAGCGCCTCTGCGAGTTGAGCACGGCGCTGATGATCGATCCTGCGCCGTAGAACACCACCTGGACCGCGAAGAATCGGAAGAAGTACGTGGCGAGCGCCGCGTCGTCCGGACTGATACGAAATGTCTGGGTCCTGACGAACGCTTCGGCATACACCGTGCCAAGGACGGCTACCACGCTCAGGATGAGCGTGGTCAGGTTGAAGAGCGAGCTCGCGAAACGCCAGGCGTCTTCGCGGCTCTTGTCTCCCCACCACTCCAGAAAGATCGGTATGAAGAGCGACGAGATGATGCCGCCTGCGACGAGCTCGTAGATCATGTTCGGGATGTTGTTCGCGACGCCGTACGATGCAGCGAGCGCGGTCACTCCGAGCGCGTATGCCGTCGCCCAGGTGCGCACAAACCCCGTGACCCGGGACAGCGTCGTAGATATGGACATTATCGCGGTGGAGCGCGCGATAGTGGGCTGGGATATGGTCCTGCCTCCGTTCGGTCAGTCCGCTTGGACCCCTCCGGACCGCGTCACACACAATTGTATCCGAGCATGTGGCGCAGCGGCTGGGCGCCTTGACGGCGTCGATGACTCGTAGCCGTGTCGTGACCATGTGCCATACCGGCTTCGCGCGGCATTCCGCTATACTTGCGGGTGGGCGCCTCTAGCCCGGTCCCGTGCAGTCGCACGCAGGGCCATGTCCCCAGATATGATCGTCGCACGTGTACACGTGCGACGAGGAGTGTGGATGAAGCGTTCGCTGACACTGGTTGTGATCGTCGCGTCGATCGTCGCGACACTACTGCCTGCTGCCGCCGCGAAAGACGTGCAGCCGGCGCGCCGGGTCGTGCTCGTCCTGGCCCCGTATCTTGAATGGTCGGACATCACCGCAGAAAGTGCGCCTGCTATCGCAGAACTCGGTGCTTCAGGGGCTCTCGGGAATCTGAACATGCGCAACCGTGGCAGACTCTCAAGCTTGTCGTCGCCGGTACAGGGCGCGCTCACCCTCTCGTCCGGTTCATGGGCGGCCGAGGACCCATTGGCAGCGGCGGCGTACGGCTCGGACGAGTACTACGAGGGCGGGACGGCCGGTGATGCGTTCCTGCGGGCCACAGGGGCCGATTCGGCCGGTGCACAGGTCGTCTACCTTGGGATGTCCCGTGCTTTGCGCTTCAACGAGCAGGCCGAGACGCTCGCGGTCAAACTCGGCGCTCTCGGCCAGGCAATCGTGGATGCGGGTGGAACCACCGCGGCCATTGGGAACTCCGATTCCGGGTACGAGGTACGTGGCCTGGCCAGGAGTCGCCCGGCCGCGCTCGTTGCAATGGACGCGCAGGGTCGTGTTGTCCTTGGCGACGTATCATCCGGACTGCTCCAAAGCGATTCCGAGGCGCCATTCGGCATATCGACCGATCTGGCTGCGTTCGAGAAGGAGTATCAGAGGGTCTCAGAGGAGTTATCGAAGGCCACAGGGCCAGTGCTGGTCGTTCTCGATCCGGGAGATCTTCAGCGAGCCAAGGAGTTCGCGCCTGAGGCTTCCCCGGCGGTTGCTCGGGCGCACCACAGGCAGGCGGTCCGGACGCTGGATGTCATCGTCGACATCGTGATGAACGGGCTACCGGACGACAGCGTCATCATGGTCGTTCCGCAGGCGCTGGTTGAGACTCCCGGTGAGGTCATGGGTCTTGCACCCGTCATCGTCGCCGGTCCAGGTTGGTCTGGATATGCCAGTTCCTCGTCGACGCAGCGAACGGGCCTCGTCACGAACCTCGACGTTGCCGCCACGGTGACGGGCTCGCTGGGTATCGAGAAGCCGGTCGAGGTGCTAGGGAACCCCATGGTACCCGTGCGCAACTCGGGCTCACTCGCGGACAGGGTCGCCGAGTTGTCGTCTATGAACGACGCGGCGGTCGCAGTCGACAGCGCGAAGCCCGCGATCATCAATGCGTTCATCGCGTGCACTACGCTGATTCTCATGCTCGCGACGGTCGTTCTCCTGCGGGCGCGAAGATGGAGCGTTCGCACGGTCGATCGGGTGTCGCGCTCAGGTATCACGCTGCTGTTGATAGCCCTGACGGTTCCGGTGGCATCGACGGCGATGTTCGCGCTTGGGACTCGTCCGCAGAGTGCTGCGGCTGCGAGCGTTCAGTTCGCGGTGGTGGGTGCGATTCTGGCCGTCGCGGCGCTCGTGCTGCGACGGTTCGTCGCTCTGCGCGTTCCCGTCGCTATTCTCAGCTTGCTCGCTACCGGCGTGATACTTGTCGATCAGTGGTTCGACGCGCCGTGGTCCTTCACGAGCTTCCTTGGGTACTCTCCTCTGATGGGGGCGCGCTACTACGGACTTGGGAACGAGAGCGCGGCGGTGTTGGTCGGCTCGGTGCTCGTCGGAACAAGCCTGCTCATGGATCAGTTCCCTGAGTCTGCCTGGACCCGACACATGCGCTTGTGGCTCCTGCCGGGTATCGGTGCGGTCATCGTCGGTACCGCCGCAGCCCCGTTTCTTGGGGCAAATGTGGGAGTCGTCGTGTGGGGCGTGGTCGCCTTCGGATTCGCGTGGTCGCTCATGAACCGTGTGCGTTTCGGCTGGAGGCTAGCGCTGGGGGTGGCGGCCATCGTCGTCGCGCTTCTGGTGGCGTTCTCACTTGTGGATCTGTCTGCGGGCACGGGAAGTCAGACGCATCTGGCCCGTGCGTGGGAGAGTGCGCGTGCGGGCGGCGTGGGCGAGCTCTGGCTTATCGTGGCGCGAAAGGCCGAGACGAACATGCGCGTTCTGACTCGAACGAACTGGGCGTACCTTCTTGTCGCGGTTCTCGGATTCCTTGGCTTCATGCGCTGGAGGCCTCAGGGTGATTTCGCGGACACGCTTGCGGAGAATCCCTACTTCTCCGCCGCGATGGCTGCCTGCCTCGTGGGTGGAGTGGCTGCATACCTGACCGAGGACTCGGGGATCGTGATCCCGGCGCTGATGTTTCTCTACGTAGGAGTGGGCATTCTGTGCCTGATGCTCGACCGGCTGCCCGGTGTCATGCAAAGCGAGCATTCCGGGGAAGGGGACAGCTCGTGACAGATTGGACGGCGGAGTCGGTACGCCTCGTCGCCGCGCTTCTGGCCGGATGGGGTCTGCCGGCCCTTGGGATGCACATGTTTGTGCCGACGCTCGAGACATCCGGACCGCATGTGCGGAACTACCGGGACGCGGATGTGTTCGTCGGACTCGGTACGGTCTGGGTGTTCTGGGTGATCGCGATGGTCGGGCTGAATACCGTAGCTGTCTCAGGGGTCTTCTTCGGCAGAGAGCTCGCCGCTCCGGTCGTATTCCAGGCCATCCCCGTAGTCGTAGCGGCGTTCGTTTTCGGACTGATCGATGACGCCATGGGCGGTTCCGCAGAGAAGGGGTTTGGCGGTCACGTGAGGGCGCTCCTCAGAGGCAGGCTGACGACCGGCGGGCTGAAGCTCCTTGGCATCGGGGCGGCCTCGCTCGGCGTCGCGCTTGTCCTTGAGCTGTCGCGCGCGGGTGAACCCGGGGCGACTCCCGTGTGGCGGACCGCCGTCGCGGTAGTAGCCGCGACCGGAATCATCGCGCTGAGTGCGAACCTCGTGAACCTCCTGGATGTGCGTCCGGCGCGGGCCATCAAGGCGCATACCGCACTGAGTCTCATCGTGGTATGCGTGGCAGTGGCACGCGCGATCCAGCTGGACTTCTCCGCGGGCGCTTCTCTCTTCGAGGGTGTTGGTCTGTTCGTCATGATGATCGGGCCGATGGTGGCCGTGTGGCGCTGGGACGCCAGCGGCCGCGGGATGCTCGGGGATGCTGGAGCCAACGCTGCGGGCGCGCTGGCAGGCTTCATGCTGGCCGCGGTTCTGCCTCTGCCGGGCCAGGTGATCGCGGCGGCGGCACTCCTTGGCATGAACCTACTCTCGGAGCGGGTCTCGTTCTCGGCCGTGATCGAGCACAACCGCGCGCTGGCATGGGTGGACGGGCTCGGCAGGATGCCCGAGGTGACCGAAAATCGCCCGGCTTCGTGACAGGTGTGCGGGTATGATGGACGTGTGACAACGAGGCAGGAGGCTGAAGGGCTCATATGGCAAAGTACATATTCGTGACCGGTGGAGTCGTATCTTCGCTCGGCAAGGGCATTACCGCCGCCTCCCTCGGGAGGCTGCTCAAGGCCCGCGGGTTGAAGGTGACCATCCAGAAGCTCGACCCGTATCTGAACGTCGACCCCGGCACGATGAGCCCCTTCCAGCATGGCGAGGTCTTCGTCACCGACGACGGGGGAGAGACCGACCTCGATCTGGGTCACTACGAGCGCTTCATCGACGAATCACTCTCGCGCGACTGCAACGTCACTGCGGGTTCGGTCTATTCGACCATCGTGACCAAGGAACGCCGGGGCGATTTTCTTGGCGGCACGGTTCAGGTTATTCCGCACGTGACCAACGAGATCAAGGACCGCATCCTGCGCCTTGCCGAGCAGACGCAGCCCGACGTGATCATCACGGAAGTGGGCGGCACGGTCGGCGACATCGAGTCCCTGCCGTTCCTCGAGGCGATCAGGCAGCTGCGCAAGGACCAAGGCCGGGAGAACGTCTGCTACATCCACGTGACGCTCGTGCCGTTCATCGCGGCAAGCGCGGAACTCAAGACCAAGCCCACGCAGCATTCGGTCAAGGAGCTTCGCAGCATCGGTATCCAGCCGGACTTCATCGTGTGTCGCTCTGACCGCCCGATCGACGCGGGGATACGGCGCAAGATAGCGCTGTTCTGCGATGTCGACCCGAAGGCGGTCGTGAGCGCCCAGGACGCGAGCAGCATCTATGAGGTGCCGCTCCGGCTGCGCGAACAGCAGCTCGACGAGATGGTCATCGATCGGCTGCATCTCGACTGCGGGCAGCCGAACATGGACGAGTGGAACGCTTTCGTCGCTCACTCGGCGTCGCTGTCCAGTGAGGTCGACATCGCGCTGGTCGGCAAGTACGTGCAGCTCCCCGACGCATACCTCTCCGTCACCGAGGCCCTCGACCATGCGGGTATCTTCCACGACCACAAGGTGAACGTGCACTGGGTGGACGCCGAGTCGTTGACGCCAGAGGAGGTCGACCAGGTCCTTTCGGAGATGGATGGCATTCTTGTGCCCGGGGGCTTCGGCATTCGGGGCATCGAAGGCAAAGTGCGTGCGGCGCGCTACGCTCGCGAAGGCAAGGTCCCGTACTTCGGTATCTGCCTTGGCCTGCAGGTCGCCGTCGTTGAGTTCGCGCGGTACGTCGCGGGACTTGAGGGTGCGAACTCGGCCGAGTTCGATCCGGTCACGGAACACCCGGTCATCGACCTCATGCTCGAGCAGCACGAGGTCGACGACATGGGCGGCACCATGCGCCTGGGCGCCTATCCCTGCAAGGTCACAGCGGGAACCAGGGGCCACGAGGCCTACAAGGAAGAGGTCATCTACGAGCGGCATCGACACCGCTACGAGGTCAACAACGCGTATCGTCAGAAGCTCGTGGATGCCGGACTCGTTGTAAGCGGACTGAGTCCTGATGGCAAGCTGGTCGAGATGATCGAGCTGCCGGACCATCCGTGGTTCCTTGGCAATCAGGGACACCCCGAGTTCAAGAGCCGTCCGACGCGTCCGGCACCGCTATTCCGGGACTTCGTCGGGGCGGCGGTCGATTACCGGCGCGCACGCGAGAGCTGACGGGCGCATGACTGACGGGCGGCTACTGCGGACATTTCTCGACCTGGTGCGTATTGACAGCCCATCGCGCTCGGAGTCGGTTGTGGCAGCGTATTGCGGAAGCGCTTTTGAAGCGCGCGGGTTCGAAGTGCGTTTCGATGACACCATGTCGAGTACGGGTGCCGACATCGGGAACCTGATAGCGACGCGTCACGGCGATTCGGAGCGAACGCTCGTCCTTAGCGCGCACATGGACTGCGTGGAGCCATGCCGGGGTGTCGAACCTGTGGTGGTGGACGGGGTTGTCTCCTCGGCAGGGCAGACCGTGCTTGGCGCCGATGACAAGGCGGGCATCGCGGCGATTCTGGAGGCCGTGGACCGGCTGGACGAATCGGGCGCACACACACCGGCGCTCAAGATCATCCTGACAGTCTGTGAAGAGCTTGGACTGCACGGCGCCAAGGCGCTCGACCCGGCGGACGCTGCCGGGGATCTCTGCCTGGTGCTCGATGCGGACGGCGAGCCCGGCGGCATCGTCATTGGCGCTCCGACGCACTACACGTTCGTGGCGACATTCCAAGGAACCGCCTCCCACGCGGGCGTTGCGCCTGAGCGAGGCCGGTCGGCGCTCGTCATGGCATCGCGCGCGATCGCTGCGATGCAGCTCGGCCGGCTGGACGAGAACACCACCGCCAACATAGGGACCGTCGAAGGCGGAATCGCGACGAATGTGGTAGCCGCATTCGCGAGGGTTACCGGTGAGTGCCGCTCACTCCTCGCCGAAAGGGCGGACGAAGTGCGGCTGCTCATGGACCAGGCGATGAGGGAGGCGGCTCGCACCGGGGACGGACAGGTGGATATCGCGTGGACCAAGGAGTACGAGGGGTTCCTGCGGGACTCCGACGACACGCTTGTCGTGATCGTCTCCGATGCGTGTCGGGAGGTAGGGCTACAGCCCCGGACATTCACGACCGGTGGTGGCAGCGACGGCAACGTCTTCTCCAGCGACGGGACTCCCACGCTCGTGCTGTCCTGTGGCATGCGCAACGTCCACAGCACTGACGAGACCGTTCACCTTGCGGACATGGATTCGATTGCGGCGCTCATCGTCGCGGTGGCAAGCAGGGTGGCCGATCCGTCGTCATGAGACTCGTGTGGGCCATCGTCACCTCCGTGGAGGCGACAGCTGACGGTGCGCAGACGCTCGAGGTCGCGCTCGATGACCGGGGCAGTGGACGTGCGATCGCCTACACGCGGCTGACCGGGGAGTGCCGTCTCGCCGACCGCGTCTTGCTCAATACGACCGCCGTCGACATGTCCCTCGGCACAGGTGGGCTGCACTTCGTGGTGGCCCGCATGGGGGACGCCGAGGGTGTGGCGCTCGACGACCCGTCCGGCGGACACATCATGAAGATGCGCTATACGCCGTCGCAGATCGACGTGCTTGCCGTCGAGGAGCACGAGAGCCCACACCACTCGATCATGAAGGCTGCCGAGGACATAGCAGGGCTTCCGGTGGCCTGCTGCGGGCTGCACAGCCAGGTGCCCCTGGTGGCCGCAGCGGTCAAGGCTTTCGACGCGAACTTGCGCATAGCATATGTCATGACCGACTTCGCGGCGCTGCCGCTGGTGCTTTCGGATGTCGTGAGGGCCGCTGTCAGGGCGGGATTGATCGATACCACGATCACGTGCGGACAGGCGTTCGGCGGTGACCTCGAGGCCGTGAACCTGCACTCGGCTCTGCTGGCTGCGCGCCATGTGGCACGGGCGGATGTGGCGATCGCCGCAATCGGTCCCGGTGTCGTCGGCACCTCGACACCATTCGGCCACGGCGGCATCGCGCAGGGTGAGGCGATAAACGCTGCGGGTGTTCTCGGAGGAGTCCCCGTGGCATGCCTGAGGGTCTCCTTCGCCGATGCCCGCGCCCGCCATCGCGGCGTGAGCCATCACACGCTTACCGCGCTCTCGACGGTCGCGCTTGCGCCGGCTCTGGTCGCGGTTCCCTCGCTTCCCGAAGAGTACGCCGAGGAGGTAGACCTGGCCCTCGAAGAGGCCCACGTGTGGAGCCGGCACAGGCGCGCCATCTCCTCGGCCGGGAGCACCGCTCCGCCCTCTCTAGGCGGCGTCGAAGTGAGAACGATGGGTCGCGATCTTAACCAAGATCCCGCGTTCTTCGCAGCCGCTTTCGCCGCTGGGGACGTCTGTGCCAGAGTCGCCCGGGTAGCGCAGGGCAAGCTGCCGCCGACGGGTGAATAGAGTGATGGGGCCTGCTGCATAAAGCACGGTGTCTGCGTTACACTGGCCTGAGTTTCTTGCCCGCTGGTGTTCGATCCCAGCCTGGTGTGGTCAGCGGGTCCATCACAGACAAGGAGATTGCCGTGATCGTAGGCGTGCCCAAGGAGATCAAGGACAACGAGTTTCGCGTGGGCATGACCCCTGCGGGCGCGCGCGAATTCGTGAGCCATGGACACACGGTGCTTGTAGAGAAGTCTGCCGGAGTCGGCTCCTCGTTCGAAGATGGCGAGTACGTGGGCGCTGGTGCCGAGATCGCCGAGACCGCCGAGGAGGTCTTTGCACGCGCCGACATGATCGTGAAGGTCAAGGAGCCTCAGGCGGCCGAGATCGAGCGTCTTCGAGAGGGGCAGATCCTCTTCACGTACCTGCACCTTGCGCCCGACCTCTCGCAGACCGAGGGGCTCGTCAAGTCCGGCGCCGTGTGTATCGCCTACGAGACCGTCGAGCTTCCCAATCGCTCCCTGCCCCTGCTCGCGCCGATGTCCGAGGTTGCGGGTCGAATGGCGACTCAGGTGGGCGCCGAGTACCTGCTCAAGCCGATGGGCGGTAGGGGCATGCTCATGGGGGGCGTTCCCGGGGTTCTCCCAGCCAACGTCGTCATTCTGGGCGCGGGTGTAGTGGGCATGAATGCCGCCTACGTTGCCGTTGGCATGGGTGCCCACGTCACCGTTCTCGACGTGAACCTGGATCGGCTTCGCTACATCGATGACCTCTGGGGAAACCGGATCCGCACAGTGTATTCGTTGCGCCACAACATCGAGCAAGCAGTCTATCAGGCCGATCTCGTGATCGGCGCCGTGCTTCTGGCCGGCGCGCGTGCTCCTTGGCTCGTCACAAGAGACATGCTTCCCGACATGAAGCGCGGTTCGGTGGTCGTCGACGTCTCCGTTGACCAGGGCGGATGCATCGAGTCGACGAAGCCCACCACCCACTCCGATCCGATCTACTTCGTCGACGGTGTCCTGCACTACGGTGTCGCCAACATGCCGGGCGCGGTGCCCAACACGTCCACGCTTGCCCTCACCAATGCCACCCTGCGGTATGGTCTGGCGATTGCGAACAAGGGATGGAAGCAGGCCGTTGCCGAGGACGCGGCGCTGGCCAAGGGCGTGAACGTACTCGCGGGCAAGATCGTCTACGAGCCGGTCGCCGAGGCACACGGCATGGACTACACGCCACTGGAGCAGCTTCTGGGCTAAGGAGCGCACATGCGCTCTCACGTTGCGGAATTCATGGCCTATCTGGCCGTTGAGAGGGGGGCGTCCCCTCACACGGTCGATGCATACCGCCGCGACCTGGCAGGCTACATGGACGCGCTCGATGCCCGCGGCGTTGCTGACGTCGATGCGGTGACGCGGGACGACATCATAGCCTACCTCGTGCGACTGCACGAAGCCGGCCTTGCTCCCAGCACCGTCGAGCGTCGGGTTGCGGCGGTCAAGAGCTTCCACAAGTTCCTTGTGCGCGAGGGCGTTACCGAGAACCAACCGGCTGCGCGGGTGAGGTTGCCGAAGGTTCCCGAGAGGCTGCCGGACTCCATCTCGATCGAGCAGGCCAAGCACCTGCTTTCGCAGACCTTCGGCGACGGGCCGCCCGGCATACGGGACCGCGCGATTCTGGAGATGCTATACGGATGCGGAATGCGTGTCAGCGAGTTGACCTCACTCGAACTCGACGACCTGGCGCTTGACGACGGCTTTGTTCGCGTGTTCGGAAAAGGCGAGAAGGAGCGCGTCGTCCCGATCGGGAAGCCAGCTACGGCTGCCTTGTCGGAGTACCTTGCCCACGGGCGGCCGTACCTTCGGACGAAGGGCTCCACCCGGCCAGCGGAGCCGTCAGCCGTCTTTCTCAGTGTGCGTGGCCGACGCCTGACGCGTCAGGCGGTCTACGCGATGGTACGGAAGTATGGTGAACTCGTCGGGCTTCGTCTCCACCCTCACACGTTGCGGCACTCGTTCGCTACTCACATGCTCGAAGGGGGTGCGGACCTGCGCGCATTGCAGGAGATGCTCGGGCATGCGGACATATCCACAACGCAGGTGTATACGCATGTGGACCGCCAGCACATCCGCGAGGAGTACCTCACAACTCACCCGCGGGCACGTTTGCGATAGTCGTCGTGCGAGGTACCTGAGCGACCGTCGGCGGAAAGCGGAAAGCGCCGTCGGAACGTCTCGCATGAGGCTGGAGGGGGAAGAATCGATGGTGGTGGGCAAACCAAACGGCTAGTATGGATAGTAGTTGGGGAATTCTGTATTCGAACCGGAGGAGGGATCTGCGTGGACGTAAGGTTTAGGAGAGTCCTAGCACTGATGCTCGTATTCGCGATGGTTCTGGTGTTTGCTGCGGGATGCGGTACGAAAGATGAAGCCAAGCCGGACACCAGCACGGAGACCCCCAAGACCGACGTCAAGGCTGCCATGGTCACCGACGTAGGCGGCCTCGGCGACAAGTCCTTCAACGATCTGTCGTACGAAGGTCTCAAGAAGGCTGAGAGCGAACTCGGTGTCAAGATCGAGGTCCTTGAGTCGAAGGAGATCACGGACTACGAGTCGAACATCGATCAGCTCGCTACGGCGGGCTACAGCCCGATCTTCGCGGTCGGCTTTCTCATGACTGACACGGTCGTGAAGCTGGCCCCGACCTTCCCGGACACCTACTTCGGCGGTGTTGACGAGGAGTTCTACGATGGTGTCCCGGCCAACGTGGTGTCCCTGCTGTTCAAGGAGCAGGAGGGCAGCTACCTGGCCGGCGTGGTTGCAGGTCTGGCCACGAAGGACTCGTTTGACAGCAAGCTCAACGCCGACAATGTCATCGGCTTCATCGGTGGCATGGATGTCCCGTTGATCAAGAAGTTCGAAGCTGGTTTCATCGCCGGTGCCAAGTCCGTGAACCCGGACGTCAAGGTCATCTCGTTGTACACGGGCAACTTCACTGACCAGGCCAAGGGCAAGGAGCTCGGCTACTCGCTCATCGGGCAGAAGGCGGATGTCATCTTCGCCGCAGCTGGCGCCTGTGGTACGGGCGCGGTCGCTGCTTGCCAGGAGAAGGGCGCCCTGTTCATCGGTGTCGACGCCGACCAGTATGTGACGATTCCCGGTACTGGCGACGTCATGCTCACTTCGATGATGAAGCGCGTCGACACAGCTGTGTTCGAGGCCATCAAGGCCGTGGTCGACGGATCGTTCCCTGGCGGTCAGGCGCAGTACTTCGGACTTGCCGAGGGTGGCGTGGATCTTGCCCCGTACCACGATTTTGAGGCCAAGGTCCCGCAGACCATCAAGGATGCCGTCGAGAAGGCTCGCGAGGACATCGTCAGTGGTGCCGTCACGGTTCCTGAGACTCCGTAGTAGCACGTAGCGCCGCATCTCAGGCGACTTGTTGAGCTAGAATAGAGGGGCGGCGGGCCATGGTCCGGCCGCCCCTCTTTGCTGCACGACCATGCGAAGGGAAGACTATGCCTGTACTTGAGTTGCGCGGCATTACCAAGATCTTCCCGGGCGTCGTCGCTAACGACAAGGTGTCCCTGAGTCTGGATCGCGGGGAGATCGTCGCGCTCCTTGGCGAGAACGGTGCAGGCAAGTCTACGCTCATGAACGTCGTGTATGGCCTCATGGCGCCCGACGGGGGGCAGATACTCGTCGATGACAACCCCGTCCGGATCAAGTCGCCCCGCCAAGCCATCGACTTCGGTATCGGCATGGTGCACCAGCACTTCATGCTTGTCGAACCGCTGACGGTCACCGAGAACATCGTCTTGGGGAGGGAGCCCGGCCGCTTCGGGGTGATTGACTTTGCGACTGCCCGCGAGCGGGTGACGGAGATTTCCGCACGCTACGGGCTGACTGTAGACCCGGACATGCGCATCATGGACCTCTCGGTCGGTATGCAGCAGCGTGTTGAGATTCTCAAGGCGCTCTACCAGGGTGCCCGGGTGTTGATTCTCGACGAACCTACCGCAGTGCTGACACCACAGGAGGTTCGAGAGCTCTTTGGCGTCGTGCGCTCGCTTGTTGACGAGGGACTGTCGGTCGTCTTCATCACCCACAAGCTGGAAGAGGTGATGGCGGTTGCCGATCGCATCGTGGTCATGCGTGACGGAGGAGTTGTCGGGGAGACTCGCCCGGAGGAGACCGACGAGGTGGGACTGGCCCGGATGATGGTCGGGCGCGACGTCGTCTTGAGCGTCGAGAAGGGCGAAACAACCTGCGGGGCCGACGTGCTCGAGGTCGATGGGCTTACGGTCGACGACGACCGTGGACTGGAGGCGGTGCGCGGTGTGTCCTTCACCGTGTGCGCTGGGGAGATTGTGGCGATAGCCGGAGTCTCCGGCAACGGCCAAGCTCAGCTTGTGGAGTCGATCGTCGGGCTGCGCCGTCCGAAAGACGGGACCATCCGCCTCAAGGGCACCGATATCACGCATGCAAGCGCCCGCGCTTCGATCGAGGCAGGCGTGTCGCATATCCCGGAAGACCGCCACCGGCGCGGGCTCGTGCTCGAATTCGATCTCGCTGAGAACTTGATCCTCGGAGATCACCGCATGGCCCCGTATGCGACCAGAGGCATTATGCACCCGGGGGCAATCACTTCGATGGCGCTCACGCGAATCGAGGACTATGACGTGCGCACGCCGTCCGAGAAGGTCGAGGCCGGTAACCTCTCCGGAGGCAACCAACAGAAGGTCGTCATTGCGCGTGAGATGGGGCGCGACCCGGAGCTGCTTGTCGCGGCGCAGCCGACGCGCGGTCTCGACGTCGGCGCGATCGAATTCGTGCACAAACAGATTCTGAAGGAGCGCCAGGCGGGCAAGGCGGTGCTCCTGGTGAGTTTGGAACTCGAGGAGGTGCTTTCGCTCGCCGACCGGATCCTCGTGATGTTCGAGGGTCAAATCGTCCGGGAATTCGCGGTCGTGGAAGCAGACGCAGAGACGCTCGGCTACTTCATGACCGGAGGCGGAGGCTCGAAGCTCAACGGCGACAAGCCAGTGTCGGATGAGGCCGCGATGGAGTTGGGGAACTCATGAGCGAACAGCGCGAGACGCTGCCCGCGCAGCGGGCCTGGATGACGGTCGCACTGAAGATCGGGACGCCGCTTGTCTCAGCGTTCCTCGCAATCGTCATCGGGTCGATAATCATGTGGGTTTCCGGCTACGATCCCGTGGCTGCCTACGCGGCGCTGTTCAAGGGCGCGTTCGGCGGCCCCAAGCAGATGGGAGACACGGTCCTGCGGGCAATACCACTCATCTTCACAGGTCTTGCCGTCGCATATGGCTTTCGGGCAGGGCTCTTCAATATCGGTGCCGAGGGTCAGCTGTTCATGGGTGGTCTTGCGGCCGCTTCGCTCGGGCTCGTCCTTGGGGGGCTACCGTGGATCGTGAGCGTCCCCCTGCTGATTCTTGCGGCGGCCCTGGCCGGCGCGGCCTGGGCGTTCATCCCGGCGATCCTGAAGGCGCGCATCGGGGCCCATGAGGTCATCACGACGATGATGTTCACCTATATCGGCCGCTACATCGTCTCATGGTTGGTGGTAGGGCCACTCAAAGCTCCAGGTCAGATACCGCAGACCACTGCTCTGCCCCTCGAGTCCCAACTGCCGCGCATACAGACGCTCTTCTCGGACGCGACCCTCGAGGCACTCCCGTTCCTCAAGCTCGGGCGAGCGCACCTTGGAATCGTCGTTGCCATCGCGATCGCGGTTCTCGTGTGGTTCATTCTGAAACACACGACGCTCGGCTACGAGAATCGTGCGGTTGGGTTCAACCCGTGGGCATCCGAGACGGGCGGCATCTCCGTTCAGTGGACGATGGTCAAGGCGCTGTGCATCTCTGGCGCACTCGCCGGTCTTGCCGGTGCCGTTGAGGTCATGGGGGTCCACCATCGTCTGTTCGATCAGTTCTCGTCCGGATTCGGTTTCACGGGCATTGCAGTCGCACTGCTCGCGAAGAACAACCCGATCGGCGTGATTCCGGCAGCGTTGCTGTTCGGTGCGTTGTCGGCCGGCGCCGGCACTATGCAGCTCGAGGCGCACGTGCCGCAGAAGATCATCCTCATCATCCAGGCTCTCGTGATCTTCTTCGTTGCGGCCGAGGAGATCGTGATGTGGTTCATCCGTCGTCGGCAGAAGGAGGTGGTCGGCCGTGCTTAGCGACATCATCACACCCGACTTGTTCGCCTCCGCGCTTCGCATGGCTACGCCACTAGCGCTGGCGGCGATAGGGGGGACCATCTGTGAGCGCTCCGGGGTGGTCAACATCGCTCTCGAGGGCATCATGCTCACGGGGGCGTTCTTCGGTACGGCCGCGGCGCTTGCGACGGGAAGTCTCTGGCTCGGCGTGCTTGTGGCGGTGCTTGCCGGCACTGCCGTGTCTGCTATCCACGCATTCGCTTCGATCAATCTCCGCGCCGACCAGGTCGTCTCCGGCACCGCGATCAACATTTTCGCGCTCGGCGTCACGGGGTTCCTCATGGAGCGCTTCTACGGGCATCCCGGGACCACGGATCCCGCAGGCCTGCTGCGCCCGGTGTTTGGCTTCGGCTCAGCAGGATCGGGCTTCGTGGGCACGGTGTGGGACTGGATCAACGGGGCGCTGCTTTCGCACACGCCCATCGTCTACATGGCCATCGTCATCGCGATCGTCGCCCAGTGGGCGATGTACAAGACTCGCTGGGGCCTGCATCTGCGCGCGCTCGGGGAGCACCCGCGTGCGGTGGACACCGTCGGCGTGAGCGTAGTGCGCGGCAGGTGGGTCGCGGTTCTCATGAGCGGTGGTCTGGCGGGGCTCGCCGGCGCGAACCTGACGCTCGAGCAGGTCGGCAGCTTCACCGAGAACATGACCAACGGCCGGGGGTTCATTGCGCTGGCAGCCAACATCTTCGGGCGTTGGACTCCGGTGGGCTCCTATCTCGCGTCGCTGCTGTTCGGGTTTGCGGATGCTCTGCAGATCAAGCTCCAGATCCTTCGCGACGTAGTCAATATCCCGCCGCAGTTCTTCCTGATGCTTCCCTACGTGCTGACCGTTGTCGTGCTCGCAGGCGTGGTGGGTCGCGCTGTGGCGCCCGCAGCAGTCGGCAAGCCGTACAGCAAGGAGTGACGCTGCGTGGTGCGTGAGTCGTTCAGCGGGGGCCGCGCGATGCTGTGGGCTGCGACATGGGGCGCCGGCGTGGCCATTGGCGTGGCACTCGGGGGCTGGCTGACCGTGGTCGGTGGCGTCGGAACCCCGGGCCCATCGTCACTCAGCTTGACCGAGGACGTCTTCGTCCTCCCGGGACTCGCCGGAGGCGTCGTGTTTCTGTTCCACCTGGCGGGGCAGATCCTCGTCGCGGCCATCCGATCGCGCCGATCTGCGCGTGGCAGCGACCAGGGCCACGAAGACCGCTAGAACGCCATAGGCGATCACGTCACTCGGCATGTCTGGCCGGAAGTCGAATCTTCGGCCAGCCGAGCGCACGAAGTAGGCGGCGGCCGGGAGAGCGACCGCCGCCCACAATGGCATCTTGATGTCAGGTCGCAGCACTACTCTTCCGCGTCCTGGGGTTCGTCTGCGTGCCGCTTGGCCCGACTGCGCAGAACCGCGCGAATGACGAAGAACAGTGCGAGCGCGATGAGCAGTATCGGAAGCACGGCGCCGAAGATGATGATGAGACCGTTGATTGTGCCGACGAACGCCCGAATCGCCTGCGTCACTGAGGCGACGAAGCCCCAATCCGTACCAGACGGCCGGACAACAGCCTGCGGCTCGACAAGTTCGATCGTCACCGTTGCCATTGCCGCCTGACGCTCGAGATAGGCGATTTGCGCTTGCATCGACTCGATGTCGCCGCGCACGCGGCCGAGCTCCTGCTCGATTGCGAGCATCTCGTCAACCTTCTTGGCCGAGGAGAAGAACTCGCGCAACCGGGTCTCCTGCGCCTGGAGGTTCTTGAGTCGCGCAGACAGGTCCACATGCTCCTGTGTGACATCCGACTCGTCGGCGGACTGGCGCAGCACTTCGCCGAGAGCGGAGACTTCCTTCGAGAAGGCATCGAGTTTGTCGGCCGGTATGCGCACTGTCATCCAGCCGGATAGCGCCGACCCATCAGCCAGGGAACCCTGAGCGTCGTAGCGGTACACCGGCTGGTCGTTGTCTGTGCTGACCTGGAGGTTGGTGACCGAACCCTTGTTCGATGAGACAGCTGCGCGGATCTTGTCGACCGACGCTTCGACATCGTCGACCTGGACGCGGAGCGCCACGTTGCGGATGACCAGACGGTCGGGAAGGGGTATCGTCGATGCGTCCTCGCCGGCCCCGGCTGTCGGTGCGGTGTCGTAGGATTCGACCGAGGACTTCATCTCGTCGGTGGCGCCCATCTCCGGGCTTGCCATCTCGACGCCGGTGCTCGATCCGGAGACGCCACTGCCCCGCTCGCCCGCCTCCTGGGCGCTTTGCACGAGCCCGCAACCTGCGAGAGCTCCTGCGAGCGCGAGCAGCAACGCGATTGAGACTGACATGCGGGTCATGCGCCGTGTCACGTGTCCCATCACAAGTCCTCCTGTCCAAGCCGGCGGGGAAAATGCCGGACGCCCTTAAGCACTAAGGCGAAAGGGCGTCCGAATCGTTAGCAGCGGATTGGCGAAGGCTACTCCTTGGCCTGGTCCTCCATCTTCTTGAGCTGCTTGGCGGCGTATGCGCCAAGCCAGGCGCCGAGCGCGACGCACACCAAGAAGGCAACCAATAGCGTGTTGAAGAGGGGGCTCGCAATGTTCGGAGTGAAATGCATTCTGGTCGTTCACCTCCGCATCAGCAGATAAGGTCTTCCGTGATTCTACTCGCATGCGTGAGCGTCGGGCAACATGCCACACGGGAGACGGCGCTCCATTCACCTTCTAGATTCCGCTGTCAACGTTCGAATCCCTGCCACCTGTCTCATAGACGTACAGACTCGGCGTCTGGTTCTTGCGAGAAGACCGCAGTGTTGGTTTGGCCGGTCTGACCGTCCACGACGTGATCGGGCGGATACGGCGTCCGTGTGTCGTCTTGGGGGAGGCAATGGGGCGAGGTGGCACATGGTGGGATACAATCCCATACAGGTGTTGCAAAGTGGGATGAAGTGGCATAAAGTAGCACTGCACGAGGAGGACGCCCACACGAATGGGCGCAAGGTGAACCCGAGCAGACGGGGGGAGGGCAGCAGATGTTCCTGGGCGACTATCAGCACACGCTGGACGCCAAAGGGCGCGTTTCGCTGCCCGCCAAGTTCCGGGCGGAGATGACGGGCAAGCTCGTCATCGCCAAGGGAATGGAAGGCTGTCTCTACGTCTACTCGGCCGAAGAGTACTCCGCCTTCGTGAAACGGCTCATGGGCAAGGACGACTTCGAACCGCGCTTCCGCAAAGTGAGGCGCTACTTCACGTCCGGCGCGGTTGAAGCCGAGCTTGATTCGGCAGGTCGCATCACGCTACCGCCGCTGCTCAGGGAGTTCGCCAAGCTCGAGAAAGACGTATCGATCACAGGGAACGGCAACCGCATCGAAGTGTGGAACGCGGATGCCTGGTCCACGTATAGCGGCGAGACTGCCGACGGCATCGAAGACTTCGCCAAGGAGCTCGCCGACGCGGGTCTCCTGTAGGCCTTGACAATGGAATACCGGCACACCCCAGTTTTGCTGGCCGAGGTCACGCAGCACTTATCGTTGCACCCCGGTTCGATAATCGTCGACTGTACCTTAGGCGGGGCAGGTCACGCGAAGCGGATTGCAGAATCGATCGCACCGACAGGCATTCTCGTCGGCATCGACCAAGATGATTCAGCGCTTGACGCAGCAGCAGTCACACTCCGCCTCGGCCAGCAGATCATCCTCTTGAAGGGGAACTTCGGCGATCTTGACGACCTGCTAGCGCAGGCCGGCATCCCATACGCCGACGGTTTCCTGTTCGACCTCGGCGTGTCCTCGCCACAGCTCGACCTCCGGCATCGGGGGTTCTCGTACCAGGAGGACGCGGCCCTGGACATGCGGATGGATGGGCGCGGGTCTATCACAGCAGCAGACATCGTCAATTCCTACTCAGAAGAGCAGCTGACCCGCATCATCCGCGAGTACGGAGAGGAACGGTGGGCCTCGCGCATCGCAGCCTTCATCCTAGCCGCGCGGGGCCGCCGACCAGTCGAGAGGACCGGCGAGCTCGTCGAGATCATCAAGAACGCAATCCCGGCGTCGGCACGTCGCAGCGGGCCTCACCCGGCCAGGCGTACGTTCCAGGCGCTCCGGATCGCGGTGAACTCCGAGCTCGAAGTCCTCGAACGCGGACTTCGAGCTGCGGTCAACTGGCTTGCACCTGGTGGCCGCATCGCGGTCATCAGCTATCACTCGCTTGAGGATCGCATCGTGAAGACGCTCTTCGGCGAACTTGCGGCGGGGTGTGTGTGTCCTCCCGAGTTGCCAGCGTGTGTGTGTAGCAGGGAGCCGGTACTCCGAATCGTCACGAAGAAACCCGTCGTGCCTACGGCGGACGAGATTGAGCGCAACCCGCGGGCAAGAAGTGCGAGGCTCCGGGTGGCAGAGCGAAAGACGTAGCAGGGTCGGAACGCGGAGTTGAAGGAGGTGGGTCGCGGTGGCAGTTGCAGCACGGAAGGCCTCGTACAATGCGCAGGTGAGTCGCCGCGCTCCTCTTCGGCTGGCCGGATCGGCCTGCGGGCGTCGCGCGAGCAGCCGCGGTGTTTCGAAGTGCAAGAGCGCATATACCGCATGCTTGACCATCATGGTCGCCCTGGCAGTCGCAGGGCTGGGTCGTGTGGCACTGTCGGTCGAGGCTACAGAAACGTCCTTCGAGAAGGGCGTGCTTGCCCGAGACATCAAGGCCGAGCGCCTCGAGGGCGATCTTCTTGAGGTGGACAAGAGCGCGCTCACCACGCCCTCGCGCATCGAGAGAATCGCGGGCAGCACGATGGAGATGGCTGCTGCGGGGGAGGTGTCCTATCTTGAGCTTCCCGCCGAACCCGTTCCTGTTGCCGAATCCGGTGCGGAGTGGGGCGAAGAGTCGGACCGGGGCAGTAGCCCTGCGGCGGAAGGCAAGCGAGGCCTGTTCCAGGCGGTGATGGATATGGCTGCAGGTGAGGCGCAGGTCCTTCTCGTAGGTGATGCAGGACTCGCATCGTCCCGATGACGAAACGGAAGTCCAAGACGCCGGGAGGACATGTGGCGCGAGGGGCCAAGCGAACGAATCGGGAGGGCCGGTACACGGTCCTCCTTGCGATTCTGGTGGTCTTTCTCGTTGCCGTAGCTGCGAGGCTCGTCTACCTGCAGGTCGTTGTCGCGTCTGCATACGCGCAGCAGGCTGTCGATCAGCGGATGCGAGACATCACGCTTGCCCCGCGCCGTGGCTCCATCTACGACCGCGAGGGCGAGCCATTGGCCGTAAGCATGGAAGCGCGCACGATCTACGCCGCGCCCCACTCGGTCGTCGATCCCAAAGGCACCGCGAAGTCCCTCGCGAAGGTCCTTGGCGGGAAAGCCAAGGAGTACGAGACGAAACTCACGAAAGACACCGGATTCGTCTACATCGCCCGCAAGGTAGATATGGATCGCGCGAAAGCGCTCGAAGACCTCGATCTGCAAGGGATCGGGTTCCTTGAGGACTCGCGTCGGACCTACCCGTCAGGGGAGCTCGCGTGTCAGGTACTCGGCTTCGTGGGCGTCGATGACGACGGTCTCGCCGGTCTTGAGAAGTATTACGACGAAGTGCTCAAGGGTGAACCGGGAGCGATTCTTGCGGAACGGGACCCATTCGGGCGTCCCATCCCCGGGGGCGTCATGCGCAATGAGGACCCGATCGCCGGCGGGAACGTGGTCCTTACCATCGACAAGGACATCCAATACCAGGCCCAGGTGGAGTTGGCCGCGGCTGTCGAGAAGTGGAAGGCCAAGAGCGGCTCCGTGATCGTGATGGATCCGCGCGACGGGTCCATCTACGCAATGGCGTCGGTGCCGGGATTCAACCCGAACTTCTTCGGCAAGGCCGATGATGCCGCCTATCGCAACCGCCCGATCGCCGACACATTCGAGCCCGGGTCGACCGTGAAGTCCCTCACCGCGGCCTCGGTCATAGACAAGGGTCTCTACGGGCCGGACAGCATGTTCCGTCTGCCTCCGAGTATCAAGGTCGGCGGTCGGCGAATCGGGGAGTCGCATCCTCGGCCGACTGTGAACTGGTCTCTCTCAGAGATCGTGACGAACTCCTCCAACGTCGGTGCGGTCAAGCTCGGTATGGCACTCGGACCGAAGGGCCTGTACTCGTACTTCGACCGTTTTGGTCTGACCGAGAAGACGGGAGTGGACTTCCCTGGCGAGGCGAAAGGCTGGCTGCCTCCACCCGAGGACTGGTCGTCGTCGACGATCGGCACCGTGCCTTTCGGACAGGGTGTGTCGATGACCCCGCTTCAACTTGCCAGGTCGTTCGCCGCCATAGCCAACGGCGGAGAGCTCGTCACCCCGCACTTCCTGCTCTCGCTGCCTGAGGACCCCGATACCGCCTTCAGCTGGCCGAAGAAGCGAGCGATCTCGGCGGAAGCCGCCCGCACGACGACCGAGGTACTCAAGCATGTCGTGTCCGAGGGCACGGGAACCGAGGCGGCTGTGTCAGGGTACGCGGTTGCGGGGAAGACGGGCACTGCGCAGAAGGCGCGGACTGACGCTCCCGGATATGCAGCGGGGAAGTACATGGCCTCGTTCTTCGGGTATCTTCCGGCGGATGATCCGCAGGTGCTGATCGTGGTGATCCTCGATGAGCCATCCAATGCGATCTACGGTGGCGTTGTCGCGGCGCCGACCTTCAGTGCTCTTGGGCAGTTCAGTGTCTCGCACCTGAAGATCCCGCCCTCGACGGCGACTCCGCGTTCCGTCGACGAGACGGCAACGGGTTCGGAGAAGCCCTGATGAGCGGCGCAGGACGCATGATAGAATCGACCGTCTTCTAGGTGGGAACAAGTGACTACGACTACCCTTCAGAGTCTTGCAGAGGCAATCGGAGCGAACGCTCCCGGTCTCGATATCGGCGTCTCTGGCATCGCATACCGCTCGGACCGGGTCGGGGATGGCGATGTCTTCTTCTGCATTCCGGGATTCGCGCACGACGGGCACGATTTCGCAGCTGACGCGGTCGCCCGTGGTGCAGCGGCGCTAGTCGTTGAGCGTCTTGTCGACGTTGCGGGTGACGTCCCTCAGGTGCGAGTACCGGACACCAGGCGAGCACTTGCGCTCGGTTCGGCGCACCTCCACGGTGATCCGAGTGGGCGTATGGACGTCGTCGGCGTGACCGGAACGAACGGCAAGACAACCACGACGTACCTGGTCGATAGCATTCTTCGTGCTTCCGGACGCGTGACCGGCGTCATCGGCACCGTGGAAACGCGCATCGGCGGTAGACGACTGGCCGCGGCAAGGACGACGCCAGAGTCGGCCGACCTGCAGGCGCTCTTGTCGGAAATGGCCGAGGAGGGAGTCTCTGCTGTCGCGATGGAAGTCTCCTCTCACGCGATCGACCTGTGTCGCGTCGACGGCGTGCACTTCGCGGTCGCCGCGTTCACGAACCTGACACAGGACCATCTGGACTACCACCAGACCATCGAGGAGTACTGGTCGGTCAAGAAGCGGCTCTTCACCGACATGCCGGTTCGCTACCGCGTGGTCAACATCGACGACCCGCTCGGCGCAGGTCTCGCCGCTGAACTGGACGAGGTCCTTACCGTGAGCATCGGCGGGCTAGAGGCCGACGTACTCGCCGATGACGTCACACTGTCAGCCGAGGGTGTACGATTCCGGCTGGTCACACCGTCGGGGGTCGCGGACATCAGCCTGCCGCTTACAGGTGACTACAACGTGAGCAACGCGGCGGTGGCTGCTGGGTGTGCGCACGTCCTTGGCGTGGATATCGAGACCATCGCGCGGGGGTTGGGGGACGCGCATCAAGTCCCGGGTCGTTTGGAGCGCATAGAGGAGGGGCAGCCCTTTGCCGTCTACGTGGACTATGCGCATACGCCCGACAGTCTGGCGAAAGCCATCGCGGCGGTGCGAGAGGTCACCACGGGGCGGGTCCTGGTCGTGTTCGGATGCGGTGGAGATCGGGACCCGGAGAAGCGGCCGATGATGGGCGCGGCGGTGTCGGAGGGGGCCGATCATGCAATCATCACCAGCGACAACCCGCGCTCGGAGGATCCGGTCGGAATCGTCCTGCAGATAGAGGACGGCATGCGAGGCGGCTCCGCATCATACGAGGTGGAACTGGACCGCCGGCGAGCGATCTCACATGCGCTCACGCAGGCTGTTTGCGGTGATTCTGTGCTGATCGCGGGCAAGGGTCACGAGGACTACCAGATACTCGCAGATCGCACTATTCATTTCGATGACCGCGAAGTCGCGCGTGAGGAGTTGGGACTGCCATGCTGACACTTGCGGTTGAGACTCTCGTCGAGGTGGTCGCGGGACAGCTGGTCACCGGCTCCGAGGACGCGATGGTGAACGGCCTCGTGACCGATTCGCGCGATGTCGATCCGGGCATGGCATTCGTGGCGTTCCGTGGTGTGTCTGCCGATGGCCATGACCACCTCGAGCAGGCAGTATCGCATGGGGCCCGTGCGCTGATAGTCACGCGAAGCCCCGGTGATATCGCCGCCGCGGTGGAAGTCGCAGAGCGTGCGGGTATCGCTGTAGTGCGGGTACCGGATGCGCTCAAGGCTGTTCAGGCCCTGGCGGCGCACCACAGGGATCGCCTCTTCTGTCCGGTGATAGGTGTGACCGGGTCCACCGGGAAGACGACGACGAAGGACTTCATCACATCCGTTCTGTCGACGAGACTGAGGGTCACAGCTACGCTCGGAAACCAGAACAACGAGCTTGGAGTGCCGCTGACGCTCATCCGGGCCGGTGCCGACACCGACGTCTTGGTAGTGGAGATGGCAATGCGCGGTTCCGGCCAGATCGCGCAGCTGTGCGAGATCGCGCGGCCGACGATGGGGTTGGTGACCAATGTGGGCACGAGTCACATCGAGCTCCTTGGCAGCGAAGAGGCGATCGCCTCGGCGAAGGGCGAACTCGTGGAGGCCGTGCCCCCGGAGGGCATGGTCTTCCTGAATAGCGATGATGTCCGCTCAGCGCCTCT
This sequence comes from Actinomycetota bacterium, assembly GCA_030682655.1. NCBI lineage: Bacteria > Bacillati > Actinomycetota > Actinomycetota bacterium. The sequence goes on from JAUXNU010000127.1 coordinate 67,329, forward strand.
TGCCGACCGCGCGCGGGCCCAGGTTGTTCTCTACGGCCTCGGAGAAGAGTGTGAGATCTGCGCGCGTGATGTCACCGTAGACGCTGATAGCCGGCCCTCGTTCGAACTTGTCACTCCGGGGGGCACCCGGCGTGTCACCCTCGCTATTCCGGGTCGGCACAACGTGTACAATGCCCTCGCCGCAGCCGCCGTGGCGCGCAACGTCGGTGTGCCACTGGACGACATCATCAGCGGCCTTGAGTCGGCCGAGATCACAGGGATGCGCATGCAGGTCTTTGAGAGCGCGACAGGCATCCATGTGATCAACGATGCGTACAACGCGAACCCCACATCGATGCGCGCGGCGGTGGAGACCCTTGCGGGCATGTCCGTAGCGGGTCGCAGGGTCGCCGTCCTTGGCGACATGGCGGAGCTTGGCTCTCTCGCGGAGTTGGCGCACTTCCATATCGGCGAGGAGATTGCGCGAAGCGGAATCGACACACTGGTGACAGTCGGAGAACTCGGAGCGCGCTTCGCCGATGGCGCACGCGCTGCGGGCATGGACACGGAAGCGATCCGGCCGTGCGTCACCGTCGACGAGGCGAGCGAGGTGTTGGATGATCTGCTCAGCCCAGGCGATGTCGTTCTGGTGAAGGCGTCGCGGGTGATGGGGTTGGAGCGCGTTGTCGAGGCGATTGTGGAGCCGCATGTTTAGACTCGCCCAATACCCTACCTACCAGGTCTTCCTCGCCGTGGTGCTGGCGCTTGTTGCGTCCGGCGCTCTGTTCCCGCTGTGGATACGGGTACTCCGATTCCGCAATATCGGCCAACAGGTTCGGGCGGACGGACCGCAGGGCCATCTCGTCAAACAGGGCACGCCGACGATGGGTGGAGTCCTCATCCTGTTTGTCATCGCCAGCACCTACCTGGTTCTCGCTGACATCGGACCGCTGTCGATTCTTGCCCTTGGCGTGACGTTCGCGTGCGGGCTCCTTGGCTTCATCGATGACTGGGCGAAGGTCTGGCACGAGCGTTCGCTGGGACTCAGGCCCCGGGCCAAGATCATGTGGCAGGCGGTTATCGCGATCACCTTCGGCGTGCTCGTGGTCAACTGGGCTGGGCTTTCGACCGACGTGGCGCTTCCGTTGGTCGGAGTCAACGTGGACATGGGCGCCCTCTCCAGTATGGTCAACCTGGGCTCACTGGAGATCGTCGTCCCATGGCTCTATCTGGCCCTGGTGTTCTTCATGATCCTTAGCTTCTCCAATACCGTTAACCTGACCGATGGGTTGGACGGTCTTGCAGCGGGAACGGTCACCATCGTGATGCTCGCGTATGCCGGCATCGCGTTTCGCCAGGACCGGCTTGAGGTCGCCTTGCTGGCCGCTGCGATCGCGGGCGCGTGCATCGGATTCCTTTGGTACAACAGCTATCCCGCCGACATATTCATGGGCGACACGGGCTCTTTGGGTCTTGGCGCTGCGATAGCGGCTTTGGCCATCATCACCAAGACGGAGCTATTAGCCGTTCTCATCGGCGGCATATACGTGGTCGAGGGTCTGTCGGTGATCCTGCAGATCGCTTCGTTCAAGCTCACCGGGCGCCGGATCCTGCGCATGGCCCCGATCCACCATCACTTCGAGATGATCGGGTGGTCTGAGACGAAGGTGATGGTCCGTTTCTGGATCGTGACCGGCATCATGGCCGGCGCAGGTTTCGCTCTGTACTTCGTGGGTTCGGTGAGGAAGTAGAGTGCGGAGGCTCAGCGGAGACATACTGGTCGTCGGTCTGGGCCGCTCAGGGGCAGCGGTGGTCCGCTACCTGCTCTCGTGCATCGTGCATGGCGACAGTATCACCATCACGGCGGTCGATGGCGAGGACACGCCGGAGCTCCTGCAGTTGGCCGAGGAGTACCGGGCCGTGGGCGTCAGGGTCGAACTCGGATGCGACCGGGTTGACGGGCACTGGGGCCTCGGCATCGTGAGTCCGGGTATCCCTCCCGGCACGCCGCTTCACATCAGCGCGGTCGAAACATGCGATGAGACGATCGGCGAGCTGGAGCTTGCCTTCCGTATGTCGAGTTCGCCGTGGGTGGCCGTCACGGGCACGAACGGCAAGACCACGGTGACAAGTCTGGCTTCGCACCTTCTCGAGTGCGCCGGGACGATCACTGAGACCGTGGGCAATATCGGGAACCCGGCGATCGACATCGTTGAAGAAGCCGCGCCCGAAGCGGCGATAGTCGCCGAAGTATCGAGTTTCCAGCTGCATCTCGTGACGGAGTTCCACCCTCGAGTCGCGGTTCTCCTGAACATCACCCCCGATCACATCGATTGGCATGGCTCGATGGCTGCCTATACGGCGGACAAGACGCGCATCTTCGAGAGGATGGGCGCCGGTGACACCGCAGTCATCGACGTGGACGATGCCGGAGCAGCGCCCTACGCAAGTGAGGTCGAGCTGCAGGGCGTGCGCGTCGTGCGCGTAAGCCGCATGCATGTGCCCGCTGGCGGAGCCGGCCTGGACGGTGGCATGCTGGTGCTGGACACGGACGAGGGCCGGGTCGAACTCATACCGGCGCGAGACCTCCGGATCAAGGGAGATCACAACATCAGCAACGCATTGGCCGCCGCAGCAGCAGCGCACGCTTTCGGCGCGGACGCCACTGCCCTGCGCGAGGGCCTTGCGAGTTTCGCCCCCATCGAGCACAGGATCGAATCCGTGACGACCGTCGGTGAAGTGGAGTACTTCAACGACTCCAAGGCGACCAATCCGGGTGCCGTGCTCATGGCACTCAGCGCGTTCAGGGACCGCCCCGTGGTACTGCTCCTCGGCGGGCGCAACAAAGACAACCTGTTCGACGAGATCGCCGAGGCGGCTCGGTCATGCCGAGGAGTGGTCGCGTTCGGCGAGGCCGCAGACGAGATCGTCGCGGCCTTCGATGCCGCCGGGACGCCAGTCGTAGGTGCGAACGGGCTGGCCGACGCCACCCGCATCGCGCACGATCTGGCACTCCCGGGCGACGCCGTGCTCTTGTCCCCGGCGTGCGCTTCGTTCGACGAGTTCTCGGGGTATGCTGAACGAGGTCGGACTTTCAAGCGCATGGTTCTCAAGATGGCCGAGGAGAGGCGAGCGTGAGCGGCAAACGACACTACGCCGGTGGCCCTGTCGCGCGGTATCTTCTTCTCGGCTCGACGGCCTTCCTGCTGCTCTTCGGCCTGGTCATGGTCTATTCTGCGTCCTCGGTGTCGGATCTTGTGAACTTCTCGGACGGTGCCTACCACTTCAAGCGACAGCTCTTGTTCATGGTCGCCGGGCTTGTGTGCATGGGCCTGGCCAGGTTGTATGACTATCGCAAGCTGCGCTCGCTCAGTTGGCCGCTGTATGCGGTATCGATCACAGGTCTTGTGGCGGTACTTCTCATCGGCGTTGGCAGGTGGGGCGCGACCCGTTGGCTCGATGTAGGCGGTTTCACCATCCAGCCATCCGAATTCGCCAAGCTTGCGTGCATCATGGTTGTTTCGCTCCTGCTGTGCGACCTCTCTGCGCGCAAGATCGACCGTCGGGACTTCTGGGGACGTCTGTTCGTGTCTGTGGGGATCGTGCTTGGCTTGGTGATGCTCCAGCCAGACATGGGGACCGCGATGTCCATCGCGGTCGCCGTGTACCTCGTTCTGGTCCTGGGTCGTATAGAGTGGCCGATACTCGGTGGAACGCTTGTGGCCGGAGCCGCGGTGGCAGCCGGCGCCATAGCGATCGCGCCGTACCGTGCGGCGCGCTTCCTGGCCTTCGTCAACCCCTGGGCCGATCCCCAGGGCGGAGGCTATCAGTCGATCCAGGCGATGCTTGCGTTCGGCTCCGGAGGTATTGCCGGTGTGGGTCTCGGCATGTCCAGGCAGAAGTTCTTCTACCTGCCAGCTGCCCACACCGACTTCATCTTCGCGATCATTGGCGAGGAACTCGGCCTGCTGGGCACGCTTGCGATCGTGGTCGCATTCGCCGTGTTCGCCTACGCAGGAATGCGTATAGCGCTCGGGGCGCGTGATGCGTTCGGGCGGTTGCTGGCCGGAGGTCTCACTGTGATGGTCGTGACCCAGGCGCTCATGAACATGGCTGCGGTCACCGGACTCATGCCTGTCACCGGTATCACGATGCCTCTGGTGAGCTACGGGGGGTCTTCCCTTACATTCAAGATGCTGTGCGTAGGTGTCATCCTGTCAGTGTCGACGTACGGCATGCGGGGCGTGCGTGCCGTCGCCGATAGACCGATTGCCAAGGAGCCTGCCCGTGCGCGTATTGGTGAGCGGCGGGGGAACCGCCGGCCACATCTATCCCGCGTTGGCGGTCGCAGCAGTTCTGCGCGCCGTCGGGCCTGACGACGTAGCGTTTGTCGGCACGCCGCGGGGGCTCGAGGCCCGCCTCGTTTCAGAGGCGGGTGTTCGCTTCTTCGGGCTGCCTGCGAAGGGCTTCGACCGCTCGAAGCCCCTGTCGCTGCTTGTTGCTGTCGCGGTCCTGGGAGTGTCGGCTGTCCGCGCAGTCGGGCTGCTTGCCCGGTTTCGCCCGAACGCCGTCCTCGGGTTTGGCGGATACGTGTCCATTCCGGTGGGTATCGCGGCTGTTGTGTGCCGCGTGCCACTTGTGCTCCACGAACAGAACTCCGTGCCCGGGCTTGCGAACAGGCTGCTGGCGCGGTGGTCTCGCGCGGTTGCGGTCACATACGAGGACTCCGCCGGATACCTTGCGCGCTCGGCACAGGTGGTCGTCACGGGCAACCCGGTGCGCGCGGAGGTCCTGGCGTCTGGACGAGATCAGGGCCGGGAGATGCTGGGAGTGCCCGGCGACGCGACGATGCTTCTGGTGTTCGGTGGAAGCCGTGGAGCGCGGCACATCAACGATGTGCTCGCTCGGTACGCGGGGCGCCTGACGGACTTGCGCGACGTCTACGTGGTGCATATTGCCGGGCGCGATGAGGCCGCCTCGGTGCGCGAACGGGTTGGCGGTCTTGGCGTGGATCCCGTCCGCTACCAGGTACTCGAGTACATCGATGAGATGGGAAGCGCCCTTGCAGCAGCGGATCTCGTGATTGCGCGCGCGGGAGCTACGTCTATCGCCGAGATCACGGCTCTCGGCCGTCCGGCGGTGCTGGTGCCATACCCCTACGCGACCGACGATCATCAGACAACGAATGCGCGGACCGTCGAAGAAGCTGGCGGCGCGCTCCTGGTGGCCGACTCGGCGCTCGACGGGCCGGAGTTCATCGAGGCCGTCACAGACCTCCTGGTGGACGCGGGGACACGTGCTACCATGGCAGCCGCATCTAAGTCGCTCGGACATCCTGACGCCGCCGAGCGGGTTGCTTCGCTCGTTGCCGAAGCCGCCTCCGGGCAGGGTCGCATCGACTGGGAGAAGACGTGAGTTCTGGCGTGTACGCGCACTTCATCGGCATCGGCGGAGCGGGAATGAGCGGAATCGCCTCCGTTCTGAACGAGCGCGGTATCGGCGTGACCGGTTCCGACCTCAAGGAGTCACGCTACACCACAGCCCTTCGCGAGCAAGGGATCGACGTGTCCATCGGCCACAGCGCCGACAACCTTGGCACGCCTGAAGTGGTCGTGGTCTCCTCGGCGATTCCGGAGACCAATCCCGAGCTGGCCGAGGCGCGTCGCGCGGGTCTTGAGGTGTGGCCCCGCGCGAGGATGCTAGCGCATCTGGCCGAGGACCGCGTAACGGTCGCAATCGCGGGCACCCACGGCAAGACGACCACGAGCTCGATGATCGCCGCCATGCTGTTCGCGATGGGCGAGGCCCCGACGTTTCTCATTGGCGGGGAGGTTGCATCGTTCGACACCAATGCACGGTGTGGCGAAGGTCGACACTACGTCGTCGAAGCCGATGAGTCGGATGGCTCGTTCATGTTCCTGGATCCTCTTGTCGCGGTGGTGACGAATGTGGAGGCGGATCATCTGGATCACTACGGCACCTTGGAGGAGGTCGAGAGGACCTTCGTCGCCTTCATGTCCAAGGTTCCTGCGGATGGGACTGTGGTGGCTTGCGCCGACGACGCCAGACTGATGGAGCTGGTGTCAGGGATTCATGCGCGCGTGCTGACGTACGGGTGGTCGGAGATGGCGGACCTTCGGTTCCACTCCCTTGAGTCGAGGGGGCTTGGCCACCGATTCGCTGTTGCGATGCCCGATGGCAGCAGTGTGTCAGCGGAGGTGGCGCTGCCCGGGAAGCACATGGTCTCCAATGCGACTGCCGCGATCGCAGTCGCATACGCGCTTGGACTCGACGCCCTCTCGGCTGGGAAGGGGTTGTCAGGCTTCTCCGGAGTGCGGAGGCGGTTTGATCAGGTCGGCGTCGTGGATGGAATCACGTTTGTTGACGACTATGCCCATCACCCGACCGAGGTTCGCGCTACGCTTCGGGCTGCAAAGGAAAGCGGCTTCGGACGAATATGGGCCATCTTCCAGCCGCACCGATACTCCCGTACCGCAGCGCTGGGTTGGGACTTTGGAGCAGCTTTCGAGGACGCGGACCGTATCGTACTCATGGATGTGTACAGCGCCGGAGAGACTCCTGTGCCGGGTGTCTCCGGGAAGACGCTGGTCGAGACGATTCTCGCGCAATCACCCCGTGCTCGAGTGGCGTATCTCCCGCATCGTGCGGACATCGAGCCATATGTGCGAGCGTATGCTCGCCCCGGCGATCTCATAATGACCATGGGCGCTGGCGACGTGACGACTGTCGGGCCCGAGCTGGTGCGCGCGATGGAACCCGGGGAGAAGGGCCAGAAGTGCCGGTAGCCGCAGCATATGAACGGCTGAGGGAAGTCGTGCATGGCTCCGTGCGCCGATCGGAACCCATGACACGGCATACGACGTATCGAATCGGGGGTCCCGCGGCCCTCTTTGTCGTGTGCGACACGGTATCCGACATAGCGCACACGTTGCGCGTGCTGTCAGAGGAGGGCGTCGACCACACCGTCATGGGCAAGGGGAGCAACATCCTCGTGTCTGACGCCGGGTACGATGGTGCAGTCGTCGTGCTAGGCCGGGAGTTCAAGCGGCACAGCGTCGAGGGTACGCAGATCCGATCCGGTGCCGGCGTGATTCTGGCGGCGGTAGTGCAGGATGCCTTTTCGCGGGGCTTTGCCGGGATGGAGTTCGCGGTGGGAATCCCGGGCACGGTCGGCGGGGCGCTGGCAATGAACGCTGGTTCGCGGGACGACTGGATCGGACATCGCGTGGAGAATGTGACGCTGTTCAATCCGGCTCGCGGGCTCTTCGCGGTACGCGGGTCCGAGGTCGCCTGGGGATACCGCTGCACAGACCTGACCTATCGCGGCCTCATCGTCGAATGCGTGCTCCGTGCCGAGGATGGAGACAAGGAGCGGATTCAGCGTACGATGGAGTCGGGTCTTCGCCGCCGGAAGGCAACGCAACCACTGGGTGTGCCCTGTGCGGGCAGCGTGTTCATGAACCCGCCGGGCGATTCAGCAGGTCGACTCGTCGAAAGCGTGGGCAAGAAGGGCGCTTGTGTAGGCGGCGCGCGCGTGTCCGAGGTTCACGCGAACTTCATCGTGAATGAGGGGGGAGCGAGCGCCCGGGACGTCTGCGCTTTGATCCAGCAGGTACGAGACGCGGTTAGGGACGGGCATGGCATCGAGCTCCAAACGGAAATCCGGTTCCTCGGCACATTCGACGGGACGTAGGAAGGTCGTTATCAGCGCCGAGAGCACGTCTCGGGTGCGCTCGGCGCGACCCGAATCGAAGGGTTCTGCTCGCGGCGCTGCGCGTGCGCGTGACAACTCGACATCACGAACAGCGGCCGATCGGGCAGCAGCAGCGCGGCGTACGCAACGGGAGCGTCGGCTGGGCCGCCGGAGAAGGGTGCTGCAGCTGCGTTTCGCCGCCACTGCACTGCTGCTGGTAGCGGTGGTCTCAGGTGGCGTGAGTCTGTACCGATCAAGTGCGTTCACCATCGAGAAGATAGATGTGGTCGGCAACAGCCGTCTTGGGGCTGCTGACGTACGTGCGATCGCTGCCTTGCCCGATGGCTCGACTCTACTGCGCTACCCCGCGGGGCAGATCAAGGAGCGGCTCGAGGCAAGTCCATGGATCTCCGAGGCTAGCGTGGCCCGGGACTTTCCCAACGTCCTACGAATCCGCATCACCGAGCGGAAGCCCTACGCCCTACTGGACCTCGGGGGAGCGAAGCTATGGATGCTCGACTCCTCCGGATTCGTGATAGGGGAGCAGACCGCCGATGTGACATCGACGGTCGTTGTTGTGAGAGACGTGACGGGAGCTGATCCGCGACCGGGAACGCGTACCGCGTCGGAACCCGTTCTCAACGCCATTGCTGTCTGGGCGGGAATCAGCCAACCCTTGCGTGAGCGAACGCGTGCTATTTCCGCTCCGAGCATCGACAAGACCGCGCTCATCACCACTGACGATATCGAGATTCTGGTGGGAGCATCCGACGATATCGGCAAGAAGGACCTCCTTGCCCGACAGATTCTGCGCGACCAGAAAGGCAAGGTCGTATACATCAGCGTGCGCTCTGTTGAGCGTCCCACGTGGCGCGGCATAGACACACCCCAGCCGTGAGCCAAGGCGTCTATTCACTTTCTTGTTGCAAACCCCTTGTTCTTCGTATAAGGTTTATGCGAAGATTGACTGTTGCACATGCAGTCTAACCGTAAACTTGAGGTTTACCCAAGGTGGACCGAGGGCATCTCAGGGGAGGAAACATGCTCGAGACGGGTGCGAACTACCTGGCCGTGATCAAGGTCGTCGGTATCGGTGGAGGCGGCACGAACGCGGTCGACCGAATGGTCGAGGCCGGAGTCAAGGGCGTGGAGTTCATCGCGGTGAACACCGATGCCCAGGCGTTGCTCATGTCCGACGCGGACTACAAGGTCCACGTGGGGGTCAACCTCACCAAGGGACTTGGTGCCGGGGCGGATCCCGATGTCGGGCTCCAGGCTGCCGAGGAGAACCGGGGCGAGATCAAGGAGGCGCTGCAGGGCGCCGACATGGTGTTCATCACCGCCGGCGAAGGTGGCGGCACGGGTACCGGAGCCGCGCCCATCATCGCTGAGATCGCGAAGGAAGAGATCGGCGCCCTCACCGTAGGCGTCGTTACGCGCCCGTTCGCCTTCGAGGGGCGCAAGCGCGCGCTTCAGGCCGAAGAGGGGATCAAGCGGCTTGCCGAGCACGTTGACACCCTTATCATCATTCCGAATGACAGGCTGCTGCAGGTGGCGGAGAAGAAGACGTCGATACTGGATGCCTTCAGAATCGCTGATGACATCCTGCGACAGGGTACTCAGGGCATCACTGACCTGATCACCGTGCCCGGTCTCATCAACCTGGACTTCGCCGACGTCCGCACGATCATGGAGGACGCCGGTTCTGCACTCATGGGCATCGGCCTGGCGGCCGGTGACAACCGTGCGCATGATGCTGCGAAGGCCGCGATCTCAAGCCCGCTGCTCGAGTCCAGTATCGAGGGCGCCCAGGGCGTGCTTCTGTCGATCGCGGGCGGTTCGGATCTCGGGCTCTTCGAGGTCAACGAAGCGGCAGAGGTAGTCGCCACTGCTGCGCATCCGGACGCAAACATCATCTTTGGCGCCGTTATCGATGACTCGATGATGGATCAGATTCGCGTGACGGTGATTGCGACCGGTTTCGCGGGGCGCCGCCGTCAGGAGACGATGGAGTTCGCCGCCTCCGACGATGAGTCGAGCTCTTCGGTCCCGACGTTCGAGCCCATTTCTGATGAGGAACTGGACATCCCTGCGTTTCTCAAGAAGCGTACGTTCTAGTTGTAGACGCGGTCTGCGAAGGCCGCGATCTCGAAGGCCCGGATGCGGCGGCGGTATCACCCCGCCGCATCCGGGCTCCACTTTCTTCAGGGAGAAGAAGAGACCCGCCGACTTCGAGAAGACGGCGGGTCTGGTCTTTCCACATTCCTGGAGCCTACTCCGGTGGAGCGGGTGGTGCTGGTGGTGCAGGAGAGGCGGGCTCCGCAGGAGGTGCGGGTGGCGCCACCTGTGGTGTCGGCGGTGCCGGCGGCGCGGGAGGCGCCGGCGGCTGGACCGAGGGCGCAGGAGGCGCAGGAGGTGCGGCCATCGGCGGTGCGGCCATCGGCGGTGTCGCAGCTGCGGCAGGAGCGCCCGTTCCTGGCTTGGGCCCCTTCTTCACGATCATGAAGTAGTAGACCGGAGCTACGACCCAATGGAAGCCGAGGAACCAGCCGACGAGTAGGATGACAAGCCACATCGTCTTGGAGCTGCCGGTTGAGTTCGGGAACTCGTACTCCTGGCGTTTGAAGGCGTCTATCACGAGGATTACCCACCAGATGAAGAACGCAAGCATGACCAGAATGACGATGCCCCAGCATGCGAGGATACCGAATCCCACGGCCGCTCCAGCGGCATCATCACCGTAGGTCTGCGCGAAGGCCGGCGCAGCCGCAAACAGCGTGATAGCGCCGACCGCAATGGAGGAGAAGGTCGAAAATGACCGCTTCATCGTCTCACCCCCTCCCGAGCAGTCAGTCTTGCACAATCGGGGCCAACACCAAGACACGCCCCGGGACCTTACAATGAGTGTGCCCCAAGCAGCCACACTTTGCCACGTATCGGTCACGAGAATGCGCGAAGCCCGTCGTGAGGAGCGAGTCCGTGAGTGATAGCGGGACGTCGATCGCACTACCCGGTCCGCGGCTCGAGCGCTTCACAGATCGCGGAGTCTCCGTCTGGGTTGACCCGGGACTTGCCGAGGCCGGCATAGCCGTTGCCTTCACGGAGCGCGGAGGCGGCGCGAGCAGCGCACCGTATGACTCCCTGAATCTTGCGGCACACGTTGGCGACGACCTTGCGCGAGTCGACGAGAACCGTTCGCGAGTTCTGGCGCTCCTTGGCATGTCGGACTTGAGGGACAGACTCGTGAGCGCAGTGCAGGTGCATGGCGACCGCATCCGTCTGCTTGGCGGACACGACGCCGGTCGCGGAGCGTTCGCTTCTGGAGGGCGGAATCCAGTCCCGGGAACCGACGCTATGGTGACGCTCTCGGCCGGTATGCCGCTTGTGATGCTGTATGCGGATTGCGTGCCACTGGTCCTCGCGACACTGACTCCGGTGCGCTGTGTGGCTGTCGTGCATGCGGGGTGGAAGGGCGCACTTGCGCGCTTGCCGGAGAAGGCCGTGCGTGTCCTGTGCGATGCAGCTGGTTGTGAGGCCCGCTCGGCGCGTGCGTACGTGGGTCCTCGCATCGGACCTTGCTGCTATCGCGTGGACAAGAAACGGGCTTCGCTTTTCGCGGGCGAGTTTGATACCATCGCCCCGGTCGACGGTGGGCTCGATATTCGCGCGGCTGTTTGCGAAAGCCTTGCGGATGCCGGCATCGATGATCGAAACGTCGCCGTGCTTGACGCGTGCACGTTCGACGATTCCGGCAGCTACTTCTCCTTCCGGGCGAGCCCGGTAACCGGCAGGCACGCGGCACTCGTTGCGATAGCAAAGGGTATCTGATGGCGATTCGGCTCTTGTGGCCGTGCATCAAGCAGAGCTCGACCTGGCGACGCCTTGGCCGTTGTTGTGTGCGTGCATCTGTGGTCGCAGCGCTCTTCGGCATCGCTGTCCTGGGCGCCGGGTGCGCGTCAGGAGGTTCGCATGCCGAGGAGATCGTAGTCACCGGGTCGACAACCCTTCTGCCCATCGCCGAAATCGCTGGCGAGATGTTTCATGAGAGCAAGCCCGAGTACAAGGTTCTCGTTTCAGGGCTTGGCTCATCGGCAGGTATTGAAAGCGTCGCCAAGGGGAGGGTGGACATCGGTACATCCTCGCGCGACCTGAAGGACGACGAAGCGGGCCTTGGCCTATATGACACTCCCATCGCGATCGACGCGATCGCGGTCATTGTGAATCCAGACAACCCCGTAGGCTCTCTCACCAAGGCTCAGGTGCGAGCGATCTTCACCGGTGAGATCACGAACTGGAGTGAGATCGGTGGTGAGGACAGGGCAATCGGGCTAGTCAACCGCGATGAGGCGTCGGGAACGCGGGAAGCGTTCCTCAAGATCGTCATGGAGAAGCAGCCGTTCGATCGTCGGGCAGCCGTGCTGCCGGGAACGGGTCAGGTCCGCTCGGTGGTTGCCGAGGCGCCGTCGGCGATCGGCTACATCTCCCTCGGGTTCGTGAACGACGAGGTGAAGGTTATCGCGGTCGACGGCGTGGAGCCGTCGATTGACACGGTTGTCGACGGGACATACCCGATCCAGCGCACACTTCACTTCTTCACCGTCGGCGAGCCGACCGGACTGGCCAAGGAGTACGCGGACTTCGTGCTGTCGCCGCAGGTACAGGACACCATCGTCGAGGACGCCGGCTTCATTCCGATATCCAAGAAGGCGAAGTAGATGTCCGCATCCTCTGAGAGGAAGGGTCTGCGCGACAACGTGCGAACAGACGCGGATGCGGAACACGCGGGAATCTCATCGCTACAGCTTGTCTCGCGTGCGACCTACTTCAAGGAAGCCGCGCTCAAGAACATCTTCCTTCTTTGCGCGTTCGTCGCCGTGATGGGTGTTCTCCTTATCTTCCTATTCGTCGGCTGGAAAGGGTGGCCCATCTTCGCCTCCGTCGGTCCGGTCGCCTTCCTGTCTGGCGGTGAATGGAACCCGACGGCGGGAATCTTCGGCATCCTGCCGCTCGTGTACGGCTCCGTGGTCGTAATGGCCGGGGCGCTTCTGATCGGAACGCCTCTGGCCGTCGGGACGGCGATCTTCCTCTCAGAGGTCGCGTCCCCCAATGTGCGGGCAGTCGTTCGCCCGGCGGTGGAGCTTCTGGCGGGCATCCCATCGGTGATCTTCGGCTTCTTCGGACTCATCATTCTCAGACCGGTTGTCGCGAACCTGAGTGGCGGGCTTGGTTTCGGTGCGGTGACCGCCTGGTTCATTCTCGCGATCATGATCGTGCCGACGATCGCGACGCTCTCCGAGGACGCCCTACGCTCTGTGTCGCCCGGCATCCGCGAGGCGTCCTACGCGATGGGTGCGACCACCTGGCAGACCATCTACAAGGTGCTTGTGCCGGCGGCCAAGATCGGCATCATCGATGCGATCATCCTTGGCATGGGGCGCGCCATCGGAGAGACCATGGCCGTGCTCATGGTGGTCGGTAATGCTCCGGTCATCCCCGAGTCGATCTCCGCACCCGTGGCGACACTCACCACTCAGATAGTGATGGACATGCCCTACGCGGCCGGCGATCATCGCACTGCCCTGTTCGGGATGGCCATCATCCTGTTCGTGGTATCGATGGCGCTCGTGGCCCTCGTGCGTCTCATGTCGCGTCTGCAGTCATCGATCGAGGACAGTCGATGAACAAGAACCTCGCGAACAACATCGCGCTGGCTTCCCTCTGGGTCGCGGCCATCACGACGGTTGGAGTACTCTTCGCGGTCATCGTGTACGTGTTCGTCAACGGCATCGGGGTGATCAGCCCCGAGTTCATCTTCACTTGGCCGCATGGAGTCAACGCCGAAGGAGGCGTTTGGCCGACAATCGTCTCAACGTTGTACGTGACCGTGCTGGCCATGATGATCGTCACACCCATAGCCATCCTCGCGGCGGTCTACCTCGCCGAGTACGCAGTGCAGGGTCGCCTTGTGAACATGATCCGGTTCGCGGCCGACTCACTGGCGTCCGTGCCGTCCATCGTCATGGGCCTATTCGGTCTTGCGCTCTTTGTCGAAGCGATGAAGATCGGGTTCTCGATGATTTCGGCAGCGTTGGCGCTGTCGTTCCTCATGCTCCCGATCGTCATGCGTACGACCGAGGAGGCGATTCGCGCGGTTCCCCGATTCATCCGTTGGGGCTCGTACGGGCTGGGTGCCACGAAGTGGCAGACGGTCCGCCGCATCGTCTTGCCAGTGGCGACGCCGCGCATCATCACGGGTATCATCCTCGCGACGGGTCGGGCAGTCGGGGAGACCGCAGTGGTCATCTACACCATGGGCCAGGCGATCAACCTGCCTGTCACCCCTCTGGATTCCGGTCGGCCGATGACCGTCCACCTGTACCTGCTGGCCATGGACGGCATCAATCTCCCGGCGGCTTACGGCACCGCCCTGCTGCTGATGATCATGATTCTGTTCTTCAACCTGAGTGCCAGGTACATTCTGCGCCGGAACGAGCGGAGGACGTGACGCGCATGGCTGACAGCAGCAACACGCATGAGAGCCCCGACCGGTCACTGACGGGGCGTGACAAGATATCCGTGAGGGGCCTCAACTTCTTCTACGGCGACTTCAACGCGCTTACGGGGATCACGGTCGGCATAAGGGATTCTGCGGTCACAGCCTTCATCGGCCCATCTGGATGTGGGAAGTCGACATTCCTGCGCTGCATCAACCGCATGAACGACCTGATTCCAGGCACGCGCGTGGAAGGACTCGTAGCTCTCGATGGACAGGACATCTATGCCCCGGGTGTAGATTCCGTCGACCTCCGCCGTAGGGTCGGGATGATCTTCCAGCAGCCCAACCCGTTCCCGATGTCGATCTACGACAACGTCGCCTACGGTCCAAGGCTGCATGGCGTGCGCAAGAAGGCGGATCTCGACGAAGTCGTGCAGAGCTCGCTTGAGAAGGCCAACCTCTGGAAAGAGGTGAAGGACATTCTTCCTCGCGGCGGGCTGACCCTGTCCGGCGGGCAACAGCAGCGACTCTGTATCGCCCGCGTTCTCGCCGTTCAGCCGCAGGTCATGCTCATGGACGAGCCGTGCTCGGCGATCGACCCGACCTCCGTCCAGAAGGTCGAAGATCTCATGGCGCAACTCAAGAACGAAGTGACGATCATCATCGTCACCCACAACATGCAGCAGGCAGCGCGGGTGAGCGACTTCACGGCGTTCTTCCTCCAGGAACAGACCGGGGAGCCTGCCGTGCTTGTCGAGTACGACCGGACAGCCAACATCTTCACGAGTCCCAAGGACAAGAGGACAGAGGACTACATCACCGGCCGCTTCGGCTAGCCGGCGGTTGCGATGATGTAGAGTGTTGCCTCCGGGCGACACGTGCGTAACAAGACGGTGAAAACGCCGAGCTCCAGCTTTTCGGCGATATAATGCTCTCTATTCCGACCCGGCCCCTGTCCGAGGAGCTGAAAGGCACTATGCGCGAAGGTTTCAGGAAAGAACTCAAAGATCTCAAGCGGGAGGTCCTCGGCATCGGTCGTGATGTCACCGATATCACCCGCAAGGCTGTGACGTCGCTAGTGACCGGCGACATCGACCTGGCCGAGGAAGTGATTGCCAGCGATAGCGATATCGACAGACGTTGCCTGGGCATAGAGGAGCACTCACTTGAGGTCATTGCGACCCAGTTCCCGGTAGCCCGGGACTTGCGCCTGCTCTACTCGCTCACGTACATGGCGCTGCACCTTGAGCGCATGGCCGATCTCGCCGTCAATATCGCCAAGGCGGCGAAAAGGACCGCGGGGAAGAAGGGACCACAGACCCTGTACGATCTCATTCAGGCGCAGGGCAATCTTGTGTACCGCGTGCTCGATGCCACCAACGAGGCCTTTGAGAAGGCGGACCTCGAGCTTGCGCGCAAGCTGCAAGAACTCGATGAGCCGATCGACCATCTCTACAAGCAGTTCTTCCGGGAGCTTGCTCGCTTGCAGGACGAAGAGGACATCGAATGGGCATCGTCAATGGTGCTCGCGTCGCGCTACCTCGAGCGGATCGCCGACAACGCTGTCGATATCGGCGAGCGCATCGCATACATGGTGACCGGCGATTTTGATGCCCTGCATGACTGGAGCGAGGAATAGCCGCTTGAGCGCCGTTGCCCAGCGTTACCAGTCTGTATGCGGCCTGGTGGCTCACGCGGCGGACTGCGCCGGCCGCTCGCCGGACGACGTCACTGTCGTTGCCGTCACCAAGACCGTCGGTGTGGCCGAGGTGCGCAATGCCATCGCTGCGGGGATCTGCGACTTCGGGGAGAACCGTGTCCAGGAGTTCCTTGGCAAGTACGGACTGTTCCCTGATGTCAGGTGGCACTTCATCGGGACACTGCAGACCAACAAGGTCAAGGACGTTGTCGGCCGGGCCTGCCTGATCCACTCGGTCGACTCGCTCAGGCTCCTCGACACGATCGATCGCAAGGCGGCCGAGGCGGGCGTGGTCCAGCCGGTACTGCTCGAGGTGAACGTGTCTGGCGAGGAGAGCAAGCACGGCCTCGTGCCGGGGGAACTCGAGGAGATCCTCGAAGAGTCAGCTCTTCGCGAGAATGTGGTGGTCCGCGGACTCATGACCATGGCTCCGTTCGCTCGTGCCGAGGACGTGAGATGGGTGTTTCGCGAACTCCGCGGACTGCGCGATTCCCTGAGCGCGACGAGTCCGAATGGGGTAGAGTTAGTGGAGCTTTCGATGGGTATGACGAACGACTTCGCTGTCGCGGTCGAAGAGGGTGCGACCATCGTGCGTGTCGGAAGAGCGATCTTCGGCAGGTAGCCTGGTAGCTGGGAGATGCGACGTGGGTTTGTGGCACAACATCAAGGTACGCCTCGGACTCGAGGACGACTGGGACGACGAGTACTACGAAGACGACGAGTTCGCCGATGGAAACGCCGCCGATGACTCCGAAAGTGCGGACGGGTTCTATGGACGTTCTGTCAGCGAAGCCCCGCAGGGTACCGGATTCGGCACCAGGCGGGCCAATCGCGAACCCGACATCGAGCGGGCCTGGAGTGAGGCGCGTTCACGCGATCGTGAGCGTCTTCGCAGCGTGCCATCCGGCTCAGGAGTCGCCCAGATGACTCCGCAGGTCAAGATGCACATCATCGAACCCAGAAGCTTCACCGAGGCCCAGAACATCGCAGACAAGTTCAAGCAGGGGACCCCTGTCATCGTGAACATGACGATGACGAGTCCCGATCTCGCCAAGCGATTCATCGACTTCTCGTCCGGGCTGACGTACGGTCTCGACGGCGGTATCCAGAAGGTCTCGGACAAGGTGTTCATGCTCACGCCGACAAACGTGGACGTGTCCGCGGGTGATATGCGACGCCTGCGCGACAAGGGCCTCTTCCCCTTGGAGTAGACCCATGACCACAGGGCACTTCAAGCTATCGGGCACGCTCGCAGTGATCGGCGGGGGGCGGATGGGCGAGGCGATCGTCGCCGGTTTGCTGGCTGCGAACGTGGTGACACCGGAGGCGGTCGTGGTTGCGGAACCGGTTGCCGGGCGCCGCGAGGATCTTGCCGCGTCTTACGCCGTGCGGTGCGTAGCTGACGCCGTGGATGCGGCGGGCGCGGGCGACGTGGTCCTTCTCGCCGTGAAGCCGCAGATCATGGACACCGTGCTTGAGACCATTGCCCCCGCGATCGGGGGCGCACTGGTGGTCTCTATCGCGGCAGGTATCTCGTGCGCCCGCCTGGAATCCGCGCTCGGGAGCGGTGTAGCCGTCGTTCGGGTGATGCCGAACACCCCAGTAATGGTCGGTCAGGGGATGGCCGTGATATCCGGCGGTTCGGAGGCCACTGCGGAGCAGGTCGATCTGGTGCGGGAGCTGTTCTCCTTCCTTGGCAAGGCTGTCGTGCTCGAAGAGCGGTATCAGGATGTGGCGACGGCAATCTCGGGATCGGGTCCCGCATACGTGGCTATCTTCGTGGATGCTTTGGCGCGCGCCGGCGTGAGGCAGGGTCTCTCGCGCGATGTCGCGCAGATCTTGGCCGTGCAGACCGTTCGAGGCACGGCGGACCTCATCGAACAGACCGGCGTGCACCCCGAGGAACTGGTCGACGGCGTGTCGAGTCCCGGAGGCACCACGATCGCGGCCATAGAGGCACTCGAAGCATCCGGTTTCCGCGCGTCGCTCGGAGCCGCCGTCAACGCTGCTGTGAAGCGGGCGAAGGAGTTAGGCTCGTGAACGTGGCTTTCGACGTTGTGGACCGTCTGGTGAGCTTCTACGGCCTTCTGATCGTGGCCTACATAATCCTGTCATGGTTCCCCGTGCGTGAGGGGTTCATCTACGAGGTCTATCGCGTGCTCGGGACCGTCTGCGAGCCGTATATCGGCCTGTTCCGTCGCATCGTTCCCACGGCATCGGTGGGCGGCGCGGGGATGGATTTCTCCCCTCTGGTAGCATATCTGGTGCTTCAGTACGTCGTTCGTGGCATGCTACTGCCTCTGCTCCGCTAGTCACACTCGTTGGAAGGACCGGTTCGGATGAAGCTCACTCCGTTGGACATCCACCACAAGGAGTTCCGCCACTCGCTGCGCGGGTACGATGTCGTTGAGGTCGATCGCTTCCTTGACGACGTAGCCGATGAGTTCGAACGGCTCTTCAAGGAGAACATCGATCTCTCGGAGCGCCTCGATGCATCCTCGGACAAGATCCGCTCGTACCAGCAAATGGAACAGACCGTCCACAACACGATGCTCGCCGCGCAGCGCTCCGCCGAGGACATAGTCGCGAAGGCCCGGGACGAGGCGGCGACCCTGCTGCGAGACGCCGAGGTCAAGGCCAAGGAGATCATCCACAACGCCCTCACGCAGAAGCAGAAGGTTGCGGCTGAACTCGTCCGCATCAAGCAGGCCGAGGAGGAGTTCCGTGCCGGCTTCAAAGGCATGCTCGAGCGTCACGTGCGGGGGCTCTCGGAGATATCGCTGCCCGACGACGTGAACGTGCTGATGGGAGAGACAGACGACGGTGTCATGGGAGCCGTCGAGGTCGCCACGCAGGAGGCCGTCGAGGCAGCGCGCACCGCGCCCTCCGAGGTCGCTCCTATCGCGGCACCTGCAGCCGCACCCGCTGCCGAGCTGTTCGTGGAGCCGGCGGTGCCGACTTCCGAACCCGAGATCGAGTACATAACGCCTGAGTCGCTCGCGGAGGAGCCTCCCGCATCCGGATTCGTGGAGAGCGTCACCCTCGGCGAGGTAGAGGCACCAGACCTCATGGCCGAAGAACCCGAGTTCGACGAACCGCAGGAGTTCTCCATGCCATCGTTTGACTCGATGGGTGAGCGCGAGGACGACATCGATATCGAGGAGATCGACTAGGCACGCATGTGAAGCCCGTACGCATCTCCGTACATGTCACCCCCAAGTCGGGTCGCGATGAGATCGCGGGCTGGCGAGGGGGTGAACTGTCTGTGCGGGTCACAGTGGCTCCGGAAGGCGGGAAGGCCAACGCCGCGACATGCCGCGTCGTGGCCGGGGCGCTCGGCGTTCCGAAGGGCACCGTGACCGTCGTTCGTGGGGAGAGTTCCCGGCACAAACAGGTCGAGATCACCGGACTGGCCGAGGACGACCTTCGCAGAGCGTTCGGGCAGCGCCCGGAAGGTCTGTTCTGACGCGATCGACCGTGGGGCTTCGTTGACCGCCCTTTGCGACCTGGAGTAACATCGCGCGTATCGCGGCTTCGGGTCGCGGTGTGCGAAAGTACGATAGGCGACGACGGGGACGAGTAGGGAAGCCCCGGACCTCGATGCAGCGAGCGGGGACAGTGCAAGCCCGCGTGGTCCGTTTCCCGAAGATCACCCCATCAGCCTCGGACCGAACCGCCAGGCGCCGGAAGCGCGGCTCCTTGGCCAGTAGGCTCCGACGGGCGCTCCCGTTACAGGGCGACCGAGTGGCGTGCGGGGAGACTCCGCGCAAGCTGGGTGGTACCGCGGAGTGCAGGCGCGCTTCGTCCCGGCAGAGGTGACGAGCGCGTCTTTTCGTGCCCGGGCGCGGGCGCGGCGGGCGATCCATGCGTGGCGAAGGGGAGCAGATGGGCGAGAAGCCGGACTACAAGAGCACGATGAACCTGCCGCAAACGGAGTTCCCGATGCGCGCGAATCTGAGCGCGCGCGAGCCGGAGCGGCTTGTCTTCTGGGACGAGAACCGGATCTACGAGAAGGCGCTGGCGGCCAACGAGGGTGGCGAGACCTTCATCCTGCACGACGGGCCTCCGTACGCGAACGGGCACATCCACATGGGTACCGCGTTCAACAAGGTCTTCAAGGACCTTGTGGTCAAGTACAAGACGATGCGCGGGTACTGGTCCCCCTACGTTCCGGGATGGGACTGTCACGGTCAGCCCATCGAACACCAGGTCGAGAAGAACCTCGGCCCGGAGAAGATGCAGAAGATATCGCGGGCGAAGCTGCGCGAGCTGTGCCGCGACTACGCGATGAAGTTCGTTGGCGTGCAGGCCGAGGAGTTCAGGCGCCTCGGCGTGATGGGCGATTTCGAAGACCCCTACCTGACGCTCAACCACGCCTACGAAGCCGGCAACGTGAGGATCTTCAAGGAGATGTACCGGCGCGGCATGATCTACAAAGGCAGCAAGCCGATCCACTGGTGCATTCGCTGCAAGACCGCCTTGGCTGAAGCTGAGATCGAGTACTCCGACGAAACCTCAGATTCCATATATGTTAAGTTCTACTTGAGGTCGAGGCCTGAGTTGTTCTCCCATGTAGACGGTCGATTCTCGGTGCTCATCTGGACGACGACGCCGTGGACTCTGCCTGCGAACGTCGCCGTGACCCTTGCGGCTGGAGCCGACTACGTGGGCGTCCAGGTGGGCGACGAGATCATGTTCGTGGCCGAGGAACTCGTGGAAGACGTGGGCCGGGTGATCGGGTGGGACTACTCGGTGGCAACCGGGTCGGACGGCTCGCCGATTCGCATCAAGGGTAGCGATCTCGAGGGCGCTACGTACGACCAGCCGATACATGACGGTGTGGAGGGCACGATCATCACGGGCGACCACGTCGAACTCACCACCGGAACGGGCGCGGTTCATACCGCCCCCGGTCACGGTGAAGAAGACTATCTGGTAGGCAAGCAGTTCGGCCTGCCGGCACCCATGCCGGTGGACGATGACGGCGTGTTCGATGCAGGCGGTGGTCCGTTCGCCGGACTGAACGTGAACGACGCGAATCCTGTGATCGTAGAGTGGTTGCGTGAGCGCGGGTCGCTCGCTCACTCCGGGAAGACCTCCCACTCGTATCCTCACTGCTGGCGCTGCAAGCAGCCGGTCATTTTCCGTGCGACCGAGCAGTGGTTCGTCTCTATGGACAAGACGCACTTGCGCGAGAAAGCACTCGCCGCGACCGAGAAGGTCGAATGGATCCCAAGCTGGTCGATAAACCGCATCTCGAGCATGGTCGCCGACCGGCCGGACTGGTGCATCAGCAGACAGCGCGCGTGGGGGGTGCCCATCCCCGTCTTCTCCTGCGTCAAGTGCGGCGAGACAGTGGCGACCGATGAGACCTTCGACGCGGTCATCTCGCAGTGGGAGAAGGAGGGTGCGGACTCCTGGTTCATCCGCGAACCTGCAGACTACCTGCCCGAGGGCACTGCATGCCCGCGTTGTGGCGGCACCGAGCTCGTCCCCGAGGACGACATCCTCGACGTGTGGTGGGAATCGGGCGTGAGCCACACCAGCGTGCTCGAACCGCGCCCCGAGTTGCACCGGCCCGCCGAACTCTACCTCGAGGGATCGGACCAGCACCGCGGCTGGTTCCAGTCGGCGCTGCTCACGAGCGTGGGCGCATACGACGAGCCCCCGTTCGAGCGCGTGCTCACCCACGGCTTCATCGTCGATGGCGACGGTCGCAAGATGTCGAAATCCCTCGGCAACGTGGTGTCGCCGCTCGACGTGGTTGCGAAGTCTGGTGCCGACATCATCCGCCTCTGGGCGGCCTCCGCCGACTACAGCCAGGACGTGTCGGTCTCCGACGAGATCCTCGACCGCACTAGCGAAGCGTATCGTCGGATCCGCAACACCTTCCGCTTCCTGCTCTCGAACCTGGCGGACTACGAGCCCTCGATGGCCGTCGCATGGGCCGACATGCCCGAGATCGACCGGTATGCGCTCGTTCGCCTCTCGGACGTGGTCGATCGCGTCACGCACGCCTACGACGCCTGGAAGTTCCACATGGTCTACCACACCGTCTACGGCTACTGCGTCACGGACCTCTCCTCGTTCTACCTGGATGTCTTGAAGGACCGGCTGTACTCGGACGCCACCGATTCGCTGTCGCGCCGCAGTGCCCAGACGGTTCTCGCGGCCGTGCTGACGTCGCTCGTGCGCCTCGTGGCCCCGATCCTCTCGTTCACTGCCGAGGAGGTGTGGCAGTTTGCCCCGGAGCCACTCCGCCGCGGTTTCGAGAGCGTTTTGCTGGCCGGATGGCCCTGTGTTGATGTCCCAGCCGACGAAGCGGCGTCTCTGCGCGATGCCTACGGGGCAGTGCTTGAGGCTCGAGATGTCGTGACCAAAGCGCTCGAAGACGCCCGAAATGACAAGGTAGTCGGCAAGAGCCAGGAGGCCTCGATCGTCCTCGGCGTTCCTGCCGATGGGCTCGTGGTTCTGGAGGCTCGAGGTCTCGATGCGCTAGCCGAGATGTTCATCGTCTCGACGGTGATCCTGGAACCCGCCGAGGAGATATCTGTGAGCGTGACGCAGGCCACCGGAGCCAAGTGTCCCCGGTGCTGGAACATTCGCGAACTCGGCGAGAACGGTCTCTGTTCGCGTTGCGAGGAGGTCGTGGCCGGCATCCGGTAGCCAGGGCCGTGCTCCGACGACCGACGCCACCACCTGCGAGTTGGTTCCTCGGCAGTTCATGAGTGGTATAATCCTGAGAGAACCATGTAAGCGCCCGGGACCTCCGGGCGCTTTCCGATAACGCGCAACGGGACGGATTCATGAACAAAGCGACCAAACAGGAACTGCGCGCCCACCTTGAGGCTGAGTTGTCGCGCCTGCGGGCCGAGGTCGAGGAGATCCAGCGCGAGGGTCACGAGGCGCTTTCGGAGGCCAGCGGGGAAAACAACTACCGCGATCATATGGCCGATCAGGGTACCGCGACGTTCGCGAGAGAGCTCGACATGACTCTCGACGACAACGTGCGCGATGCTCTTACAGCTGTCGTCGCAGCTCTCGCGCGCATCGATGATGGGCTATACGGGACGTGCGAGAGATGCGGCGAGCACATCAACGACGAGCGTCTGAAGGCCATGCCTACGGCGACACTGTGCATCACGTGCAAGTCGGCAGAAGAATCGCGGTAGAGGCGCGGCGTCCCGCGCTTGTGGCATCGATCACACTCGCGGTCGTTCTCGTGTTCGACCAGTTCACGAAGGCTGTCATTCGTGCCGCGCTGCACCCCGGCGAGTCGATCACTCTCGTGACGGACATCTTCTACATCTCGCATGTCCGAAACACCGGTGCCGCTTTCGGGCTTCTTCCCGGTGCTCGCCCCGTCTTCGTCGCGACCTCACTCGTCGTCGTGCTTGCGATTCTCGCGTACTGGATCCAGTGGAAGCCAAGGACACGCTGGCTGCTCGTGGCGACCGCGCTCGTGGCGGGAGGGGCGATCGGCAACCTCATCGACCGCGTCATGGCCGGCCGCGTCACCGATTTCCTCGAAGTCCGGGGCTTTCCGGTATTCAATGTCGCCGACTCCTCGATACTGGTGGGCGTCGGGCTTCTTATCGTCTGGATCCTCTTTGGCCCGGAACCTCACCCGGAGTCCGAGAACGAAGACGAAGTCTCCGATTCGACAACTGATGCTGTGTCCACCCTGCTACCGGACGAGCCGCGTTGTGATGGACCGTGACCCCGCAGCATTTCGAACATACCGTGCGTTCCCAGGAGGCCGGCGAGAGGGTCGACAAGCTCCTGGGCACGCTTGAGCCCATCGCATCGCGGTCTGTCGGTGCGAGACTGGCCGAGGAAGGGTTCGTGCGGGTCAACGGCGTGGTCGTTTCGAAGCGCCACGTGGTGCGCGCGGGCGACCGGATCGAGGGTGAGATTCCGCCGGCCGATCGTGGAGCGCTTGTGCCGGAGTCGATTCCACTCGACATCCGGTTCGAGGACGAGCACATGATCGTGCTGTCGAAGCAGGCCGGACTCGTAGTGCATCCCGCGCAAGGCAACTGGACGGGCACTCTCGTGCACGCGTTGCTTGCCCACGCCGATGATCTGGGCACGCTGCAGGGCGAGGACCGCCCGGGTATCGTGCATCGTCTGGACAAGGACACGACCGGGCTCATGATGGTGGCGAAGACCGACCATGCGCAGGCAGCGCTCGGTGAGGCTATCAAGATCCGGGCGATCGATCGCCGCTACATCGCACTCGTACACGGATACATCACCCCCGACAGCGGGATCATCGACGCCCCACTCGGCCGCAACCAGCGCGATCGCATGCGCATGGCTGTCTCCGATTCGACAGGCGCGAAGCAAGCGGTAACGACATTTCGCGTCCTTGAGAGGTTCGCAGCGGGGACGCACGATGACGGGTACACGCTTGTGGAGTGCAAGCTCTACACAGGCCGAACACACCAGATTCGCGTGCACATGGCCTATATCGATCACGCGGTCGTCGGCGATCAGGTTTACGGCGCTGCGCGC
Source organism: Actinomycetota bacterium (assembly GCA_030682655.1). NCBI lineage: Bacteria > Bacillati > Actinomycetota > Actinomycetota bacterium. Next base: position 91,734 of record JAUXNU010000127.1, read on the forward strand.
CAGAAGACGGATCAGGGGCTTTCCCGGCAGTTCCTGCATGCCTACAAGCTCGAGCTGGAACACCCGATCACCGGCGAGCATCTGGCGTTCGTCGACCCGCTTCCGGAGGATCTGGAGGAGGTGCTGCAGCGTTTGGCTCCAGAATCGATGAGCGTCACCGAGGCCGGCGAGGAGGTTCTCGGTCTGGTTCGGGGGGAAGCATCCGGTTCTCCGGACATCGCCCCGGGGTATGAGTGAGGCACAGGTCTCGGATTGGCGATCTCGCTCAAGCTCGCGCGGCTCCTCCATGGGGACATATACATAGAAAGCGAGTTGGACAAGGGTTCTGTTTTCACCCTGGAGGTGCCCCTCACGTGGCCGTCCGGTGAAGAGATTCCCGGCGCGGCCGGGCACACTGCGGCCGGATCAGGGTCGGATGTTTGCGAAATATCGGACTTGCGTGAAACAGAGGAGGGATCCGGATGAGCGCCCGGATTCTCATTGCAGAGGACGATCCACAGAACATGTACCTGGCGAAGTTCCTGCTCCAGAAGGCGGGCTATGACGTGCTCTCCGCCCGCGACGGTCAGGAGGCCGTCGACACGGCTCTCGCGAGTCGTCCGGACCTCATCCTGATGGATATGCTGCTTCCGAGGATGGACGGGTTCGAGGCGACGCGTCGCATCAAGGCCTCGGACGACTTCGAAGTGACGGTTGTGGCGCTCACTGCCTACTCGATGAAGGGCGACAAGGAGGCGATTCTCCGCGCCGGATGTGATGGCTATATCTCGAAGCCGATCGATCCGGAGCTCTTCGTGGGCCAGGTCGAGCACTACCTGATTCCGGACAGCTCGGAGGAGACTCAGTGAGAGTGCTTGTCGTTGACGATGACGAGGCCGGGCGCTATCTCGTTGCGTCGATTCTCAAGTCCGCGGGACACGAGGTCATCGAAGCCGGTGACGGACTCGAGGCGCTTGAGAAGGGTCGCGAGGAGATGCCGGACGTCGTGATTTCGGACATCCTCATGCCGCGCATGGACGGATACCAGCTTGCCCGCGAATGGAAGTCCGACGAGGCGCTTGCCAGGATACCCCTCGTCTTCCTGACTGCGTCATACACGGATCCCGCCGATGAGAAGTTCGCCGCCGGGCTGGGTGCCGACGGCTTCCTCAGCAAGCCGGTCGAGCCGGAGACTCTCCTTGAGACCATTGACGCGCTCATGTCCACATCGGAGGAAGTGCGCGCTCCGGCGATGCGCGAGGAAGCCGAAGTGCTTCGCGAGTACAGCGAGAGACTCGTGCACAAGCTCGAGGAGAAGCTCATTGATCTCGAGCGGACGAACGCGATACTGCAGAGCACGATGCAGACACTGAGCGAGGAAGTTGACGCCAAGGCGCGCGTGATCCACGAGCTGGACGAGGAGGTGGCGCAGCGGCGCCAACGTGAGAAAGAACTGCGGGCCGAGCGCGACTTCAGTCGGCGCATCATCGAGGCGGCGGACGTGTTCGTGGGTGTCGCGGACGCCGAGGGAAGGCTGACGCTGTTCAACCCCGGGGCCGAGCGCATCACGGGGTACACCGCGGAAGAGGTTCTCGGCGCGCGCGCGTCCGAGGCCCTCTATCCTTCCGATGAGCCCACGCCGGAGCTTGATATCTTCTCCTCGGTCGACAACGCAGGGCCCGCTCTGCGCGGAGTCTCGCCCGTGATCACCAAGTCAGGCGATGAGCTCATTCTCGAATGGTCCGTCGTCCGACTGCCGGGTGAAGGCGGGGGTCTCGCGGGCACGCTTGCGATCGGGATCGATGTCACCGAGGTCACGATCTCGGCTGCTGTCGAGCGGGCGTTGGGACATGTGGACCTGGCGATTCTTCTCGGCGCGACTGAGGAGCAGGTGCTACAGGTGGCATGTTCGGACGCTGCGCACGAACTTGGCTCGACCGCAGCGTGGATCGCGTACTCGGGACCCGGTGGCGAGCCTGAGATCAAGGCGTGTGCCGGGTGTACCAGAGAGGCGATCGAAGGGCTCCTCGATTCGGGACGTGCTGACGGGGATGGCCTTACACGCGCTGCTCTGCGCGAACGTGGTGCGGTGGCCATCGCCGGGCTTGAGAAGGATCTGTCAGCATCATGGAAGGAGCGTGCGGCTGCACTTGGGATTCGGTCCGGCTGCGCATTCCCGCTACGCCGAACCGACCGCGTCTTCGGTGCCCTTGCGCTGACCTCCGCCAACCCGCACGCGTTTGACGGGGTGCGGTTCGAGGCGGCGGCCCGCTACGCAGACCGTGTCGCCATGGCGCTTATGGCTGTCGAGGCTCGCGAGGAGGCGGTCCTGCTATCGGCTGCGGTCGAATCGGCCGCAAGCGCCATCGTTGTCTGCAACGCCGCGGGGACGGTCAGCTGGGTGAACCCTGCATTCACCGTGCTCACCGGCTACGAACTGGATGATGTGGCTGGTTCGAGCATCTTCGGCCCCGACGATGGGGCCTATCGTGAACCTGACTATGAATCCGCATGGCAACGCGTCTTGAATGGCTCTGTGTGGCGTGCGGAGAACTCCAATACTCGCAAGGACGGGACTCCATATGCCGAGGACGTGACGATCGCCCCGGTGAGTTCTCCCACGGGTGGAGTCCACCACGTCGTGATCGTGAAACAGGACGTCAGCGAGAGACAGCGCCTCGACCAGATGAAGACGGATTTCATATCAATGGTCTCGCACGAGTTGCGCACCCCGCTTACGAGCATCATCGGGTTCTCTGACTTGCTTGCGGCCATGGATCCGACTGAGAGACCGGAACAGGTTCACTCCTCTGTCGAGAAGATACGCACCAATGGGAGACGGATGCTTGAACTCGTTGAGACGCTTCTGGAAGCAACCGAGGTCGAATCGGAGGGCATGGCTCTCGTGAAGCAGCCGACCGACCTCGGGGCACTCGTCAGCGAGCGCGTCACGGGTCTGCCTCCGGTCGGCTTCAGCGTTCGACTCGATGTTCAGGACGGGATGCCGGAGGTCATGTGCGACCCGGCCCGTGTCAGCAACGCTCTGGACCGGCTTCTTGACAACGCGGTCAAGTACTCTCCCCGAGGCGGAGACATCGTAGTATCAGTGGAGGCCGTTGGCGAAGCAGCCAGAATCTCGGTGCAGGACCATGGAATTGGCATGTCCGAGGAGGAGGCAGCAGGTCTGTTCGAGCTGTTCGCGCAGGGAGACATGTCGAGCACGAGGAGTTTCGGCGGGATGGGTCTTGGGCTGTTCGTCGCGTACCGCGGTGTTGCAGCGCATGGGGGTACCATCCTTGTTCAGAGCGTACCGGGTGAAGGCAGCACCTTCACGATCGAGATCCCGATGAGCTGATCTATCGGCGCGGCATGGCCCCTTGGCAGGACCCCGTTGTGCTGCTAAGGTCGCGTGAGACCTTTTAACCCGGTCCCGTGAGGCCGGCAAGGGAAACATACCGAGACTGCTGACGGAGCGTCGGCGGTACGATGTGCCTTCTTGCCTGCCTTGCGAGAAGGCGTTTTTGTTGCCCGGGAAACGCGTTGTGAGGAGGCCTGGGATGGAGTACCGCACGAAGGCGGTTGTGATGGACGGCCCGGCGATCGAACGCGCTCTGACGCGCATCGCCCACGAGATCCTGGAGGCCAACAAGGGAGCGTCGAATGTAGCCCTCGTGGGAATCCTCACGCGTGGGGCCCGTGTGGCCGAGGCGCTCGCCGCCAAGATTCGCGAGATCGAAGGCACCGAAGTCGCAGTCGGCCTGCTGGACATCTCGTTCTACCGTGATGACCTTGCGACCAGGCTCAATCCCGAGGTACACCGCACGGACATCCCGTTTGACGTCGAAGGGCGCGACATCGTGCTTTGCGACGACGTGCTGTACACGGGCCGCACGATCCGGGCGGCGATGGACGCGATCATGGACTACGGGCGGCCGTGCTCGATGCAGTTGGCCGTGCTGGTGGACAGGGGTCATCGCGAACTGCCCATCCGCGCGGACTACGTCGGCAAGAACGTTCCGACGTCTCGCAAGGAGCGCGTCCGGGTGCGTCTCACCGAGCCAGACGGCATCGATGCGGCGGAGATTCTCGAGGCGTGCGGAAAGGACCCGGAATGATGTTGTCCGGCCAGCACATAATGTCGATGGACGATCTGTCCGCCGAGGACATCACTCTCATCCTGGACACGGCGGAGTCGTTCAAGGAAGTCAACGAACGACGCATCAAGAAGCTTCCCACCCTACGTGGACGCACGGTCGTGAATCTCTTTCTCGAGCCGAGCACGCGCACGAGGACGAGCTTCGAGCTAGCTGCCAAGCGTCTCAGCGCAGACGCCGTCAACATGTCGGGCTCCGCGTCGGCGACCGCAAAAGGGGAGTCGCTGCGAGATACCGCCAAGACTCTGTCGGCGATGGCCTGCGATCTCATCGTCGTGCGCCATAAGTACGCAGGCGCACCGCAGGTGCTGGCGGAGTGCATGGACGCCCACGTCGTCAACGGTGGCGACGGCAAGCACCAGCACCCGACTCAGGCGCTCCTCGACCTGTTCACGATAAGGCAGACCATGGGTCGCCTCGAGGGACTGACCGTGGGCATCGTCGGCGATATCGCTCACTCGCGCGTCGCCGGGTCGCTCATACCCGCGCTCCGCGCGGTCGGCGCCCGCCCGATCGTCATCGGTCCGCCCACGCTGATGCCCGCGCGCCCGGACGTCCTTGGCGCGGGCGTCTGCTACTCGCTGGACGAGGTTCTTCCCGATCTCGATGTGGCGTACATGCTGCGCATTCAGATGGAACGCGCCGACGGGATGCCCTTCCCGAGTCTGCGCGAGTACGCGAAGCTCTTCGGCATGAACGGGAAGCGTCTCGACGCGATGAAGCCTGACGCCCGCATTATGCATCCGGGGCCGATGAACCGAGGCGTCGAGATCTCCTCGGCAGTTGCGGATTCGGACCGGGCGATCGTGCTCGACCAGGTCAACGCCGGCGTTGCAGTGCGCATGGCCGCGATGTACCTGCTGCTCGGAGGTGAGGCTGCATGACGGGTCGGAGCGCTTCTCACGAGCATATCCTGCTCGCAGGCGGGCGTGTGGTCGACCCCGCAGTGGGGCTGGATCAGGTCGCGGACGTGCTTGTTTCAAAGGGCGTCATCGCGGCAATCTCACCAAGCATCGAACCGCCGAAGGGCGCCCTGGCTATCGACTGCACCGAGAAGATCGTGATGCCGGGTCTGGTCGATCTCCACGTCCACCTGCGGGATCCGGGTCGCGAAGACAAGGAGACGATACTCACGGGCTCACGTGCGGCCGTTCACGGTGGGTTCACGGCGGTTTGCGCGATGCCGAACACGTCACCGATCTGCGATACGGCTTCGGCGGTGCGCTATGTCATCGAGGCGGCCGAGGAGCAGGCCTTCTGCAGGGTGTATCCCATCGGCGCTGTCACCATGGGAAGTGCAGGAACCGCACTCGCGGAGATCGCCGACATGCACGGCGCCGGCGCGGTCGCCTTCTCCGACGACGGCCATGGCGTGCAGGACGCCGGGATGCAGCGCCTTGCGATGGACTACGCGAAGATGCTGCCGACCGTGCTCATCTCGCACTGCGAGGATGAAGCACTTGCCGCGGGCGGCGTCGTCAACGAGGGTGTGGTCTCCACCCGCCTCGGCATGAGCGGTTGGCCCGCAGCTGCCGAGGAGATCGCTGTTGCCCGCGACATCCGCCTCGCCCAACTCACCGGATGCCGTTTGCATCTGGCGCATCTGTCCACAGCCGGCAGCGTGGAGCTCGTCCGTGCTGCCAAGGAGCAGGGCATACCGGTCACCTGCGAGGCCACGCCGCATCACCTGTTTCTTGACGAGGACGCGATCGATACGACCTACGACACGAATTTGAAGATCAACCCACCTTTGCGCACAGTCGCCGATCGCGAAGCCCTCTTGGCTGCGCTCTTGGACGGTACGGTCGACTGCATCGCCACCGACCATGCGCCTCATGCTTCGCACGAGAAGGAGCTCGAGTTCGAGATCGCGCCCTTCGGCACCACCGGGCTGGAGACGGCACTCTCGTTGGTGAACACCCATCTTGTGGCAAAGCAGGTCATCGACTGGCCTGTCGTCGTCGAGCGCATGTGCCATGGTGCGCGTACAGCCGTTCCGGGACTGCCGGAGATGCGGCTCGCGGAGGGTCAGGTCGCGGACATCACCGTCTTCGATCCGGAAGCACGGGTCGCCGTGACCGAAGGGTGGTTCGAAAGCCTCTCGGCCAACTCGGCTTTTCTCGGAGTTGCGCTACTCGGGAAGGCCTCGGAGGTGCTCGTCGGAGGCAGGATCGTTCTGCGGAACGGGAAGGTGGTCGACCGGTGACGGCACGCAAGCCTGCGCTGCTCGCGTTCGAGGACGGGACGGTATTCGAGGGTCTGGCCTGCGGCGCTGATGGAGAGGCCGCAGGCGAGATCGTGTTCAACAGTTCGCTTTCGGGATATCAGGAAGTGCTGACCGACCCGAGCTACGCCGGGCAGATCGTCACCATGACGATGCCGCACATCGGCAACTACGGAACCAACGGCGCCGACATGGAGTCACGCGGCGTGTTCGCGAAGGGGTTCGTCGTTCGCGCGATGTGCCGCGAGCCCTCGAATTGGCGTTCCGAGGAGAGCCTGCCTGCGTTCCTAGAGCGTTTCGGTGTCGTCGCGATCGAGGGTGTCGACACGCGCCGCCTGACCCGGCACGTTCGCGAAGCCGGCGCGATGCGCGCGGTCATCTCGACCGTGGATCTTGACCCCGCTTCACTCGTGGCGAAGGCGTTGGGGTCCCCGGGGCTTGTGGGAAGGGATCTGGTGGCTGAGGTCGCCGTGGGCGAGCAGTTCGAGTGGGGCAACGCGGGGCCTGACGGTAAAGTGCCGGTCGACACAGGTGTGCTGCCGGTCTCACCGCGCTACAAGGTCGTGGCGTTCGACTCCGGTATCAAGTACAACATCCTCCGGCAGCTTTCAGAGGCGGGTTGCCAGGTGATCGTGGTGCCGCCGACGACATCTGCTGCCGACGCGCTGGCGCTTGAGCCTGACGGCATCTTCGTCGCCAACGGGCCCGGCGATCCGGCTGCCGTGGACTACCTCTACGGGACCGTCCGGGAGGTTCTGGGCACGAGGCCGGTCTTCGGGATCTGTCTCGGCCACCAGATGCTCTCGCTCGCGGTGGGGGCGAGCACGTACAAGCTCAAGTACGGTCACCGCGGCGGCAACCAGCCGGTGAAGAACCTGCTCACGGGCCGCGTGGAGATCACCAGTCAGAACCACGGATTCTGCGTGGATTTCGGTTCCATAGGACCGGTACTGGCCGAAGAGAGCGATGGGCTGGCAATGGAAGGCTCGGATCTGGGTGCCTGGGCACGCGCAGGCGTGCCACCGGTCGTGCAGTCGGAGACCTTCGGCCGCGTGCAGCTGACGCACGTGAACCTGAACGACATGACCACGGAGGGCATCAGGTTGCTGGACTTCCCGGCGTTCTGCGTCCAGTACCATCCCGAGGCGGCACCGGGCCCACATGACGCCCGTTACCTGTTCGGCGAGTTCACGCGGCTCATGGACCAGACGGTCGACCGGCAGGCCAGGAAGGGGTAGGGGGCGTCGATGCTGCGGAGTGTGATGGTCCCGACCGACTTCTCGCCTGAGTTCGGCTTGCTGCTCCGGTACGCCGAGGGGCTTGCCGCGCTTGGCGTGCGACGCGTGGTCCTTGGCCATGCAGTCGAGGCCAGCGGCATGGAGGGTCCGGTCATCGCCGCCACGATGGACAAGGTGCGCGAGCAGATCCGCGCAATGAGCTCGGATCTTGCGAGCGCCGGTCTCGATGTGGAGGTGCGGGTAGTCACGGGCCCGGTCTCGGAATGCCTGATGGGCATCGCCGCCGAGACGCACGTCGACGCGGTTGTGTGCGGTACCCACGGCAAGGGGCTGCTCACGAAGCTGATCGCCGGGTCCGTTTCCGAGGACATGGTGACCAACGCGAGCGTACCGACGATCGCCGTCCGCTACGACCTCATGCGGGGACGCGAGCACCCGGCCGAGTTGGCGAGGGCATTCGCGAAGCAGATCATCGTGCCGATCGATTTCTCGTCGTCGTCGATGCGGGCATTCGACGCGCTCCTCTCGATGCCAAAGGATGCCGTTGGCACCGCGTTTCTGACCCATGTCATCGACGCCGCCGTTGTCGGCGACCGTATTCGCCGCACCGAAGATGGAGCGGAGTTCCAGCTTCGCAACATGGCGGCGATAGCTGCGGAGAAGGGCATCACGGCGCGTCCAGTCGTCAGGCAGGGGGATCCTCGCCGGGCCGTTCTGCAGGAGGCCAAGGAACGCCGTGCCACAGGGATGATAGTGGGCACGCAGGGTCCGAATCCCCTACTGGAGGCTGTCCTTGGCAGCGTATCTCTGACGCTGATGAGGCAGGCGTCGTGTCCCGTGATGATCGTTCCCTAGAGAAGGAGCAGCATGCCCCGTCGTGACGACATCAAGAAAGTGCTGGTCATCGGTGCCGGGCCGATCATCATCGGCCAGGCTTGTGAGTTCGACTACTCGGGCTCTCAGGCGTGCAAGGTCCTGCGGGAGGACGGCTACGAGGTCGTTCTCGTCAACTCGAACCCGGCGACGATCATGACCGATCCGGGTATCGCGCATCGGACCTATGTCGAGCCGGTGACTCCAGAGTTCGTCGCGAAGATCATCGAACGTGAGAGGCCTGACGCTCTACTTCCCACGCTCGGCGGACAGACGGGGCTGAACTGCGCTGTCGCGCTTGCCGAGGCGGGCGTGCTCGACGACTTCGGCGTCGAGCTCATCGGTGCGAAGCTCGATGCCATCAAGAAGGGCGAGGACCGCAAGCTCTTCGCCGAGGCGATGCAGCGGATCGGGCTCGATGTCCCGCGCAGCGGATACGCGTACTCGGTGCGCGAAGCCGAGGACGTCGTGGCTGATCTGGGCTACCCGGTGGTCGTGCGTCCCTCGTACACGCTCGGCGGCGCGGGGGGTGGCATCGCCTACAACCACGACGAGTTGCGGGACATCGTCGCGGGAGGCGTAGCGCTGTCGCCGACCGGCGAGGTGCTCGTCGAGGAGAGCGTGCTCGGCTGGAAAGAGTACGAGATGGAGGTCATGCGCGACAGTAGCGACAACACCGTCATCATCTGCGCCATCGAGAACTTCGATGCGATGGGCGTGCACACCGGTGACTCCATTACCGTGGCTCCTGCCCAGACCCTGACCGATCGCGAGTATCAGGCCATGCGTGACGCGTCGATAGCCATCATGCGTGAGATCGGCGTGGAGACCGGCGGGAGCAACGTGCAGTTCGCAATCAACCCGGTAGACGGGCACATGGTCGTCATCGAGATGAACCCCCGGGTGTCACGCTCCAGCGCACTCGCGTCGAAAGCAACGGGCTTCCCGATCGCGAAGTTCGCTGCCAAACTCGCCGTCGGCTACACCCTCGATGAGATTTCCAACGACATAACGAAGAAGACGCCGGCGTGCTTCGAGCCGAGCATCGACTACACCGTCGTGAAGGTTCCCCGCTGGGCGTTTGAGAAGTTCAAGGGCACTGACGAGACCCTCACTACCAGGATGAAGTCGGTGGGAGAAGTGATGGCGATCGGCCGCACCTTCGAGGAGGCGCTCGGCAAGGCGATGCGCTCTCTCGAGAACGGCCGGCTGGGCCTCGGGGCCGACGGCAAGGACTCCTTCGACGAGCACAAGTTCGACATCCGGCTTGCGACGCCTACAGAGAAGCGCATCTACTACATCGCCGAGGCCTTCCGGCGGGGGCGCAGCGTGGAAGACGTGCACCACCTCTCGCACGTGGATCCCTGGTTCCTTGGCCGGATCGAAGCGATGGTCGTTGTCGAGCGAGGACTGGCTGGTCGCGCATTGGCGGACATCTCCGCCGATGAGATGCGCGACGCGAAGCAGCATGGGCTGTCTGACCCGCAGATCGCGCACCTTACAGGTTCGACTGAGGCAGAGGTGCGCGTCAGAAGGCTCGACCTCAGGGTGAAGGCTACGTTCAAGTCGGTCGATACCTGCGCGGCCGAGTTCGAAGCGAGCACGCCCTACTACTACAAGACATACGAGACCGAGGACGAAGTCGCCCCGAGCGAGCGACCCAAGGCGATGATCCTCGGTGCGGGGCCGAACAGGATCGGGCAGGGCATCGAGTTCGACTACTGTTGCGTTCACGGCGCGTACGAACTGCACGACCTTGGCTACGAGACCATCATGGTCAACTGCAATCCCGAGACGGTGTCGACCGACTACGATACGAGCGACCGCCTCTACTTCGAGCCGCTGACCTTTGAAGACGTCATGGATATCTGCGACGCCGAGAAGCCTGCGGGAGTGCTCGTGACGTTCGGCGGCCAGACACCGCTCAAGCTCGCGCATGCGCTCGAAGCTGCAGGCGTGCCCATCCTGGGCACGAAGCCGGAGGCTATCGACCTGGCCGAGGACCGACGGCGCTTCTCCGCCGTGCTCGACGGCCTCGGCATCAAGTACCCGGCTGCGGGAACCGCGACGAGCTTTGAAGAGGCGGTCGAGGTCGCAGGGCGCATCGGATTCCCACTCCTGGTGCGTCCGAGCTATGTCCTTGGCGGGCGAGGAATGGTGATCGCGTACAACGAGGAATACCTGGAGCGGTACATGGCCGAGGCCGTCAGCGTCTCGCCGGACCATCCGGTGCTGCTCGACCGCTTCCTGGAGGGTGCGGTCGAGGTCGATGTCGATGCGGTCTGTGACGAGCAGACCGTCTACATCGGTGGTGTTATGGAGCACATCGAGGAGGCCGGCATCCATTCGGGTGATTCTGCCTGCTGTATTCCGCCCTTCTCGCTCGGCGAAGACACAATAGAGGAGATCAAGGGTCATGCGCGGGCGCTGGCGCTCGCGCTCGGCGTGTGCGGACTCATCAACATCCAGTTCGCGGTGAAGGACCAGGCGGTCTACGTTCTAGAGGTCAATCCGCGAGCGAGCCGCACGGTGCCGTTCGTGAGCAAGGCGACCGGTGTCCCGCTCGCGAAGGTGGCCGCTCGGGTCGTGGCCGGCCACAAGCTCGCGGAGATGGACCTGCCCGATGAGGGTCGCGAGCTCGGACGCTTCTGTGTGAAGGAGGCGGTCATGCCCTTTGGGCGCTTCCCGGGTGCGGACACCGTCCTCGGCCCGGAGATGAAGTCGACCGGCGAGGTCATGGGAGTGGCCGATGACTTCCCGACGGCCTACGCGAAGTCCCAGCTTGCAATCGACTACTCACTGCCCAGGGGAGGCGCTGCGTTCGTCTCTGTGTGCGATCGCGACAAGCGAGCGATCGTGCCGGTGGTCAAGCAGTTGCATCAACTCGGGTTCAAGATCCTGTCCACCCGCGGAACCGCCAAGACACTGCGCGCGGCCGGCATCCCGGTCACGGAGGTCCTGAAGAAGCACGAAGGCCGTCCCAACATCGTGGACGCTGTCGTCAACGATGAGGTCCAGCTTGTTATCAACACGCCGTTCGGACAGGAAACGCGTTCGGACGGGTACCACATTCGCACGGCGGCCGTGCAGCACGGAGTCCCGAACATCACGACCATTCCGGCCGCGACCGCGGTCGTTCAGGCGATCGAGGCCATCAAGGACGGTCGGCTGAACGCCGTGGCGCTCCAGGACTTCCAGGATGTGTCGCCGTGAATTGCGACGCCGACCATACGGGCGCGCGGCCCGCGCTCGAGCCGGCGCTGGTAGTCGCCAACGATCGCGTGGGTACCGGAGTGGGCCTGCTAGTTCTCGAGACGCCCCGGGTGGCGGCGCACGTGCGGCCAGGACAGTTCGTGCACCTCAGGGTCGCGCGGGGACGTGACTTCATCCTGCGCAGGCCGTTCTCCGTGCATCGCGTTTCCGGAGATCGCATCGAGATCCTGTACCAGGTTCTCGGTGTCGGCACCCGGGAGATGGCGACGGCGTCGCCCGGCGCCGAGATGGATCTCATTGGCCCGCTCGGTCGTGGATGGGCCGTGCCGGAGCGTCTCGAACATGCGCTTCTGGTCGCAGGAGGGCTTGGCGCGGCACCGCTCGGCATGCTCGCCGAGGAGCTTGCGACCGCGGGGGTCGCGGTCACGGTCGCGCTCGGTGCGCCCACGGCCGTGCGTCTCGTGGCGCGCGAGGTCTTCGAGCGCACCGCGAGACGGGTCGAGGTCGCTACGGAGGACGGCAGCTCGGGAGAAGCAGGCCTGGTGACGAAGGTGACCGGACGGTTGCTTGCGGCGGACACCTTCGATGTCGCGTATGTTTGCGGTCCCGAGGCCATGCAGCGCGCTGTGGCGGAGCAGTGCTCCTCGGCAGGTGTGGCGTGCCAGGTCTCGCTGGAGCGGCTCATGGCGTGCGGTATCGGTGCGTGCCTGTCTTGTGTGGTCACGACCACGACCGGCCTGAAGCGTGCCTGCGCAGACGGGCCGGTCTTCGACGCCGAGGAGGTGCTTTGGGATGCGACCGAGATACCGCCCAGGCATTAGGCGTTCGTGCACGGATTTGCGGGAGGTGGCGTCGTGACCGTCGACATGCGCGTGCGCATCAGCAGCCTTGAGCTGCGCAATCCCGTCATGACCGCTTCCGGGACGTTCGCGTCGGGACGGGAGTACGCGGACTTCATGGACCTCGGACGTCTGGGGGCCCTGGTCACGAAGGGCGTGTCAGTCGAGCCGTGGATTGGCAATGCGAGCCCGCGCATCGCCGAGACAGCAAGCGGAATGCTGAACTCGATCGGACTGCAGAACCCCGGTGTGGAGGCGTTCTGCGCCCGGGACCTTGTCTGGCTCGGCGACATCGACGTTCCTTTGATCGTGAACGTGTCCGGCAACACGGTCGCCGAGTACGTTGGCGTGATCGAACGTCTCGAGGCAGAGTCCCGGGTCGACGGCTACGAAGTGAATATCTCGTGCCCCAACGTGGACGCTGGCGGAATGACGTTCGGAACCGATTGCGCTGGCGCGGCCGCGGTCACAAGTGCGTGTCGCGAAGCGACCACGCGCCCCCTGGTGGTCAAGCTGAGCCCGAACGTGACCGACATCGCTGAGATCGCTCGTGCGGTAGCGGACGCGGGGGCCGATGCGGTCTCGCTCATCAACACTCTCCTTGGCATGGCCGTGGACGTGGACACCTTCCGGCCCAAACTCGCCCGTGTCGTCGGTGGCCTGAGCGGCCCGGCGATCAAGCCGGTCGCCGTGCGCATGGTCTGGCAGGTTGCCGGGGCCGTGGACATCCCGGTCATCGGCATGGGCGGGATCATGACCGCCGAGGACGCTGTCGAGTTCCTGCTTGCAGGGGCTTGCGCCGTGGCCGTCGGGACCGCGAGTTTCGTCGATCCCACCAGCGCTGTGCGCGTCATCGACGGGCTTGTGGAGTTCTGTCATGCTCGTGGCATCGACCAGGTCACCGACCTGGTTGGTGCGCTGGTTGTTGACTAGAACGGTGCGAGAGGGGACCGGATGTCGGACCTGAACGAGGGTGTTGACCTGCCAAGGAGCCCCGCAGACACTCCAGGGGCCGATGATTCCGGCGACCGTCCCGCAACCGTCGCACCACCGTCGCCAGACCCACTGCCGCCCGGCGCGGTACCTGGTGTGGGTGCGATGTCTGGACGTGAGCGCGGCAGGTCGCGGATCTGGGTCGTGATCGGGGTCATCGTCGCCTTCATCATCATCGCCTCGGGACTGGCGTTCTGGCTTGCGAAGACCTACATCATCGATCCGTTGGTCGATTCGGGTTCCGACTCCTGGGTTGCGCCGGTTGATTCCTCTGCGCGCTGGACCGCCGACGGCAAGTTCGCCGTGATCCAGACGCAGAACGCGGCGGGCACGCCGTTCGTTGCGGTGTGGGACTCAGAGAGCGGTGACGTTCGCACCCAGGAGGGTTTTCTCGTCGCCACGGTCGAGAAGGCGGCCCCGGTCGTCTGGCTCGTCCGGGCCACCGCTGACGATGTTGCGGAAGCCGTCACCGAGGAGGACGTCTTCGTCCCCGGAGCGGGCCCCTTCGACAGTCCCCCGCGCGAGCTGCTGGCATGGGCGCTGGACGAGCCTGATTCTGTTCCGAGCGCTGACGTGCCGGCCAAATGGAGGGCGATGCCGGGACCGGCCGACTGGGTCGCCTACTGTGAGATCGATCCATTGCGCGGCGCGTTTCCCGCCAAGATGCTGTTCAACAACGCTGCGTCTTCCGGGGAAGGGCACAAGGCGGCGCTTCCAGAGGGCTTCGGTACCTTTTCGGTGGTTGGATGGTCACCGTCCGGAGCGTACCTGGCGATCGAGGAACTGGCGCAGATGTCCGAGGCCGCACAGATGGCGCCCGATTCATCCGATGACATGCCGTGGGACTCTCCCGAGCGGCGTCTCATCGTGCTGGACGCCGCCAGCGGCGACGCCGTCGCATCCGTCCTGCTCACCGGCGGCGCGAGCGGCCCGGTCATGTGGGACTCCACACGCGACGTGCTCATCTGGGTCGAACAGCAATGGGCGGACGAATCAGACAGCGGTCAGCCCAACAACGTCGTAAGGGCGATCGAGCCGGGCGGTGAGGTGTCCGATGCCGCCGATGTTCTTGGCCTGAAGGTTCCGGAGGAATGGAAGAATGCCTGGTCGCTTGAGGTACTGGGTACCGGGCCGAACGGGGTCTTGCTCGCGGCTGAGGCCGAGGGCTCCGGCAAGCGGCTCTACCTCATCGGCAAGGACGGTGGGGTCACGGACACGGGATCGATAGGGTGGGCGATCAGCGCAGACTGGGAAGAGCGGACCGGCCTGTTGGTGCTCGAGGAGACATACGGCGACGACGACT